>JAADHT010000184.1 GCA_013151705.1 Kiritimatiellota bacterium
TCAACAGCTTGTCCGCTCCTTCCAGCTTTTCAGCTTGAATTATCCTGGCGGTTTTGAGTTTCGCCTTGAAGAAATCGTCTATCGTTATCAATCCGGCGCTCTCATCCGTATTCGATCCCGCGGACTTCGCGTTCTCCTTTTTTGGGGAGTTTTGGGATTTCTCGGGAGTTGGTTGGGAGCCGCCCGCTTTCAGCGCTTTCAAATCGATGCGGGGGAACAACGACGAGCAATCCGATATTTTCGAGCCCGGTTCGGCCTTTCCCCATGCGGCGAGCGTTTCCATCGACAGTCCGGCGTCTGGATCGTCCGGAGTGGCGATGGACAATATTTCGCGAATCTCGCGGGTTTTACCCGGCATCACCGGCTGCAGTAGCCCCGATACGATCCGCAGAAGCTCCACGGCTGAATAGAGAACGGTGTCCAAACGCTCGTTCTCTCCCGTCTTGGCCAACTTCCAGGGCGCTGATTTCTCGAAATAGCGGTTTCCGGCCCGGACGGCGTTCATAACCGCCTCCAAGCCCTTGTCCAATCTCATCGTGTCCACCGCGTTCCGCATCGCGTCGGCGGCCGCCAAAGCGGCCTCTTTGAGTTCCGCCTCCATCTCGGTTTCTCGGCCTGGCTTGGGCAGTATCCCGATTCTCTGCTTCATTATCATTTTCACGGCACGACTCATAAAGTTGCCCAAATCGTTCGCGAGATCGCTGTTGTAACGTGTCGCGAAAGCGTCTTCGGTGAAAGACGAGTCTTGGCCGGGGGACATTTCGGAGATGAGAAAATACCGGAACGCGTCCACGCCGTATTTGTCGGCCATCTCCATCGGGTTCACCACGTTGCCGGCGGTTTTGCTCATTTTGCTGTCGCCTGTGAGCCACCAGCCATGCGCGAATATGGTTTCGGGCATTTCCACCCCCATCGCTTTGAGCATCGTCGGCCAGTAAACCGTGTGTGTCGTCAATATGTCCTTCCCGATAAGGTGATAGGAGGCGGGCCACCATTTCGCGAATTTCGCGTCGTCGCTTCCGTATCCGACCGCGCTTATGTAGTTGACCAGCGCGTCGAACCAGACGTAGCAGACGTAGTCGGGATCGAACGGCAGCTCTATCCCCCACGACAGCCTGGATTTCGGGCGCGATATGCAGAGATCCTCCAGCGGTTTCCTCAAAAAACCGAGCGTCTCGTTGGCGCGGAAGGCCGGTTGAATGAAGTCAGGATTCGTTTTGATGTAATCCACAAGCCACTCCTGGTATCGGCTCATGCGGAAGAAGTAGTTGGATTCGACTATCTCGTCCGTGGCGCGCGAGCACTCGGGACAATTGCCGTCGTCGTCCAAGTCCTTCTCGGTGAAGAACCTCTCGCACGGGACGCAGTAACGCCCCTTGTATTCGGCTTTGTAGATGAGATCCCGTTCGTGCAGATCCGCGAGAATCGCGCGGACTATTTTTTTGTGGCGCTTTTCCGTTGTGCGGATGAAGTCGTCGTTGGTTATCTCCAGTTTTCTCCAGAGCTCCTGGAAGCGCACCACGGTCGTGTCGCACTGCTCCTGCGGTGAAATCCCTTTTTCCTCCGCGGCTTTCGCGACTTTCTGGCCGTGCTCGTCGGTTCCGGTCAGGAAAAACGCGGGCACGTCGGCCAAGCGTTTATATCTGGTCATAACATCGGCCAGGAGCGTGGTGTAGGCATGCCCTATGTGGGGTTTGTCGTTCACGTAGTAGATCGGGGTCGTTATATAAAAATTGTCCATTGGTCGTCGTCCTCGCTTAAATCCAGGTTTGTCGTCGAAACCGGCCGTCCCGCGGAAGCCGCGGGGTGGCAGACTCGAAATAAGTGGCCGCTTGGCTGCGAGACCTTTCGAGCGGGGTGTTAACCTAATTCAACTTTTCCGCGATGCAAGAGAGAGGTGGAATTCCGGGATGCGATAGTTCCGTTTTCAGGCCGAACCTTGTTTTTCAACCACTAACGCTCAATAGAGTAAGGCTAGAGTTGCGAATTTCGCAACTCTAGCCTTACTCTATTGGTCGTACTGGACGCTTTCTCACGATAGACGGCAATAATTCCCGAACAAAAACGTTGACAATGTTGTGTGGCTCGCCCCTGGGTCCGCTTGTGAACATTCGAAACGTATTTGGAGATTTTTATGAGATTGGAGAAGACGAAGACGGAAACGCTTCAAGTGGTCACTGTCAAGAGCGGAAACGCTGGAAAAATAACTCTGACTGCGAATCTCGCGGAAAATCCCGAACGCGTCGTCAAGCAGGCGTTGAAATTCATAAAATCCGAAAACGCCGGGATAATATCCGGTTTCGCCTTCGGTGGCATCGCCCAGCTCGAAAAAATCCTTCCAAACGATTCGTATTTTCCCGTGACCTGCCTCCAAGGCGACTTCCGCCATCGCGGCACTCCGACGGCAATCCAGTTGACGGCGATATCCGGAACGGAGATTTCTCCAGTGACGCTTGACGGAAACCGCGTCGGATCGACTTTCATATTCGACGGACACAAACATTGCGTTCTGTCGGGTGTCCATGCGACGGCAAGCCACCCGAACCGCGGAGACGACGTGGCGGAGGCCTTCAAGATCATGTCGGAGGCTCTGCGGTCGGTCGGTTTCGATTTCTCCAATGTCATTCGCATGTGGAACTATCTAGACGAACTCCTGGACTGGTACGATGAATTCAACTCCGTGAGAAACGCGTTTTTCGCGGAACATTCCGTTTACGATTCATTGGTTCCAGCGGGAACGGGAATCGGCGCTGTCAATCGGTTCGGAACGGCGTACATCGGAGATCTGTGGGCCGTGGAACCGCTGAACTCGACAAACTTCTCCAATCTCGCGGCGTTCGCGGTTCCTTCTCCGCTCCAGTGTCCCGCGATCGACTACAAAAGCTCGTTCAGTCGGGCGGTGGAGTTGGTTTCCGGCAATTTCAGAACTCTTTGCGTCTCAGGCACGGCTAGCATAGAGTCAGGCGGCGAAACCGTTTTTCCGGATGACACGGCCAAGCAGATCGATAAAACGCTTCAAGTCATATCGGCGATTCTCGAATCCAGAGACATGGAGTGGTCGGATACGATACGCGCCATCGCGTATTTCGCGGACATCGACGACCTCCCCCTTCTCGCGGAACGCATGGAAGCCAACAACATTCCGCCGATCCAGATGGCCATCTCGCATGCCGCCATCTGCCGCGACGACCTGCTGTTCGAAATAGAACTCGATGCCGTGACACATCGCGAAGAGTAGGTCCATTTCGCCGAAATTGATATGAAAGCGACCAGCCTGTCAGTCCGTCCTGTTTTTCAACCACTATTAACCTGACAATTAAATATTTGACATTATTTAATTCGTCTGAGACAAGACGGCATGTCAAATATATTTATGTGGGCTTAATAACATTCGCTAACAAAGAACTAACGGAAAAACAGATATTGACGTCTTAGTTAGACCCTGTTCGAAAAGGTCTCGCAACCATGTGGACACTTATTTCGAGTGTGAGGCCGCATTTTTTCGCCGAGAATTCAATGCCGGAGCATTGGGTTCTCGGCGAAAACCGCGGGAT
>JAADHT010000268.1 GCA_013151705.1 Kiritimatiellota bacterium
CTGAAATGTTTCGGGGAAAGCGTTGACGGAAAAGTGTCCGCGACTCTTGGCGCCGAGCAGGAGTATTTTCTGGTGGACAAGGAACTCTATCTGGCCCGTCCCGATCTGATTCAGACCGGCCGCACCCTTTTCGGAAACGTTCCAGCGAAACACCAGCAGCTTGACGATCATTATTTCGGGGCGATAAAAACCCGCGTGCTGAATTTTATGACGGACGTGGACCAGACGCTTTGGAGGCTTGGTATTCCGGCGAAGACCCGCCACAACGAGGTGGCTCCGGCGCAATTCGAAATAGCCCCTATGTTCGAGGAGTTGAATCTGGCGGTCGATCACAATATGCTGTTGATGGAGACGTTGAGGAAATTGGCTGACAAGCATGGGTTGCACTGTCTTCTCCATGAAAAACCCTTTGCTGGAGTGAACGGTTCGGGAAAACACAACAACTGGTCGATAAACACTCCAGGCAAAAATCTGTTCGACCCGGGCAAAAATCCGCATGAGAACGCGCTTTTCCTCACATTTCTATGCGCGGTGATCAAAGCGGTGGACTCCCATGCTGATCTATTGCGTTCATCGGTCGCCTGTGCGGGAAACGACCATAGATTGGGAGCGAACGAAGCCCCGCCGGCGATTATTTCGATATTCCTTGGAGAGCAGCTGACGGACGTGGTCGAGCAACTTGAGAAAGGTCCCGCGAAATCCGCGAAATCCGGAAGAGTCATGCGTATCGGAGTGGACACGCTGCCGGATTTGCCTTGCGACGCCACGGACCGCAACAGGACAAGTCCCTTCGCCTTCACCGGCAACAAATTCGAGTTCAGAGCCGTCGGCTCGTCGCAATCCTGCGCCGGCGCCAACATTGTTTTGAACACGATTGTGGCGGAAGCTCTCGATGAAATAGCGGACAAGCTGGAAAAGGCGTCCAAAAAGGATTTCAACGCGGCGCTTCAGGAGATTCTCCAGTCAATCATCAAAAAACACAAACGCGTGATATTCAATGGTGACAATTATTCGGAGGGATGGGTGAAAGAGGCGGAGAGACGCGGATTGCCGAACCTCCGTGAAACCCCGGAAGCCTTGAAGGCTTTGCTTGATAAAAAGGCGGGAAAGCTTTTCAACAAATATGGGGTGTTCAGCGCGAAGGAACTCCGCTCCAGATACGATGTCTACACGGAAAACTACGAAACCACCATTATGATAGAAGGTGCGATGGCTCTGAAATTGGCGAAGACAATGATACTTCCCGTGGCCGCGAAGCAGCAATCATTCTACACTGATTCGTTTTTGAATCTCGGTGAGGCCGGGATCACCGCCGGCGCTTCCGTCCTGCGGGCGAAAGCGGACCTGATCGGCCGGCTGATCGAGTCTTTAAGCTTGGCCATGGATAAACTCGACAAGGCGATGAAAAAAGAGAACATCCAGGGAATAATCAATTCCATGTCGGCATTGCGCGCCGCGGCCGACGCGCTTGAAAACGAAGTAGATGACGAACTTTGGTCATTGCCCAAGTACGGAGAGTTGCTGTTTGTCTATTGAGCCAATTGCAAAAGCCTGAACGACCGCGCGGCATCTGCCTCGGTCCTTCGGGCGCCCACTTCTTTCGGACGATCCCGCTATTTCCGCGAAGAACCCGATGCTTGCATGCTTGGGGTGTCGCGCGTTCGACGTTATGGTTCAAACCCTCTACCCGGGATGTGGATTTTGTTGTGTCGGAGGAGACATGAATGATCAGGTTCCTCCTTTAAAATTTCACACTCATTCACCCATTATGAGTGAAGGTCTGGTCGCGGTTCGGACCGACGGAGATTATACCTATTTTAGCGTTGACAAGCTCTGACAACCGATTCAGATACAAGCGGGCGTTTTCAGGTAGTTCGTCGAACGATCTGGCGTCGCATGTGGGACTTCTCCAACCCGGCATCGTTTCATAAATGGGTTTCGCAATGGTTATCTCGTCGTTGTCCGACGGCATATCGGTCCCTCTTTCGCCATTCACTTCGTAGGCGGTGCAAATTTTCAGTTCCTCAAATTTGTCCAGTACGTCGAGCTTTGTTATCGCCAACATATCGATACCGTTCACCATGCAGGAGTAGCGCGAAGCCACCGCGTCGAACCATCCGCAACGTCTGGGGCGCCCGGTTGTCGCGCCGAACTCATGTCCTTCCGCACGGAGAAATTCTCCAGTGTCGTCGAGCAGTTCCGTCGGGAACGGGCCAGCTCCGACTCTGGTGGTGTAGGCTTTCATAACCCCCACCACGTCGTCGATGTATTTCGGGGAAAGCCCCGAACCAGTGCAGGCGCCGCTGGTGGTGGTGTTGCTGCTGGTCACGAACGGGTACGTTCCGTAATCGACATCCAGCCACATACCTTGCGCTCCCTCGAAGAGGATGTTGCGATTCTCGCGTGCGGCCTTGTTCACGGTCAAAACGGTGTCGGTGACGAATGGAGCGAGAAATTCCGCGGTTTCCGCGAGTTTCGCCCATTCGGCGTCGATATCGAGAGCTTCCATGGCGGAAGCGGATATGATCGTGTTGTAGTATTCAGCCTGCTCTCTGAAACGCGACTCGAATCGTTTGGGGTCAAGCATTTCAAGCGCTCGAATTCCGATTCTGGAAGCCTTGTCCGCGTAGGCTGGGCCGATTCCGCGTTTCGTCGTGCCGATTTTCTTCCCTTCGGAACGGGCTTGTTCGTGCATCGCGTCCATTATTCTGTGATAAGGCATGATAAGGTGGCAGCGTGTGGAGAGTTCGAGCCTTTTGGGGGATACCTCGACATCGCGTTCGCGAAGCTCCTTAATTTCTTTGGTCAGCTCCAGCGGATCCACGACCACGCCGTTGCCTATCACGCAAAGGGCGTTGTTCCTGAATATTCCGGATGGAACGAGGTGGAGCACGAATTTCTCCGTCCCGATCTCGACGGTGTGGCCGGCGTTGTTTCCGCCTTGAAATCTAACCACCATATCGACGTCGCGGGTCAACACGTCGATGATTTTACCTTTACCCTCGTCTCCCCACTGTGTCCCTACAAGTACGCTTATAGCCATTGTTCATCATCCTTGAAGTCGCAAGCGACCGTTAATAAAATATAAAATATCAACTGTTCTCGTTGCGGTTATACGGAGTTTGACATACTCCGAGCAATTGGAACCGCTGATTCGTGGCTGCCCGAAAAGGCGTCGCTGGTATTCGACGATACCTTTCGAACACTCTCTCCATTCCGCAATCTTTTCGGAATCCAACGTTCAACCATTTCCCGAAAAGCCGTTTACATTACTTTGAAATCGTGACTTGTCAAACTCTTGTCCATTGGAAAACAGTGATAAAGAATGGTTTTTGAGGTGCCGGGTCTCGCAGGCTTTCGGAAAAAATTCATGTTTTTCGGTATCTTCCCGCTTTTGAACACGGAGACATGGTTCCATTCGTATTCCCGGCAGGTTTTGCAGCTCCTCCGGATCGAACCGCTCGAAAAAATAGTTCATGGTGTCCGGATGCGCCACGGCGTCCTCGTCCGTGCCGCTGA
>JAADHT010000091.1 GCA_013151705.1 Kiritimatiellota bacterium
ACAAAGCCAAAAAGAAATTAAAAAAAATACGCACACACATCTATGAAATCATCAAAAACGGACGTAAATCTAAGAAATAAACTTTTCGTTTCCCCATGATCATGCAGTTCGTCACCAAAGGAAAGAACAACTCCATCGTGCCCACCGATTTTGTGGGTGTGTGCGACCCCAGACCGCGGGTTGTTTTGAGCTCCTGGCCCACTCCGGCGAGCGTTAAAAACGGGAAACTGCGTTTGGTGATCTCCGGTGAGGTGACCGATCCGGTTTTGAACAACATTCCGTGGCGACAGGGAATAAGGGAAGTGATGGTTAGGGTCAATGGAAGGTTGAAAAAGAGAATCGCATTGAAAAACGCGTCTCCCAATCCCACAGCCGGCAAGTTCTGGTCGCAAAAGCCCTGGGCGGGAAAAATTCCGAAAACGAAGATAGCGCTTCCTCTGAAGGAGGGAGCCTACCGCGTGGTGGTGAGAACCAACGCGGGGATACTGGGGGCGACCGGCGAGGACGAGTTTCAATTCGCTCTGAACAAGGATGAGCGGGGGCGATGGAGATTGACTCATCTCATCAGCGGAATAGGCGACGGAGGAAGCGGGTACATTCCGACCACGATAAGAGTGGGAGGAATCCACTTGGACGGCGACAACTACGTCGTTCGGTTGAAAAACAGGAAAATCAAATTGACGCCGAAAAACGGCTCGAACTACATGTCCACCAAAGCCTTGGGCGGCTCATCGACCGATGATCCGATGGTGGCGATGCTCTCCTCCACCTCGGACGGAGGAGGGTTGACCGCCAATCTATGGCAGGACTCCGGAATGACCACCTTGACGTTCGGCTCGGACGAGAAGGTCGTCGCCGAACTCCTGAGAAAGGACAAGGACGGGAACTATCTGACTGTGGCCTCGGCGGAGGCCGACTACTGTCCGGTGGGTATAGCCGTCGACGGGAACCGGGACGGATCGATTCAATTCTCAAAGGATCGCGACAGGCGGTTGACGTTCTGGCTGAACAACGACAACGACGAGTATTACGAGTACAACTGGTACTGGCACGACCTCCATTACATGGCCGAGGACGACAAGAGCAAAGGGAAAGTCGACTCCAAGGACGGAAAAATAGACTGTCTCCGCGATCTGGAGGATTTCGCCAGAATATATTTGAGGGTGTCGTCGAGGTTCAAGGATGACGACGAAATCGAATACAAAGTATATTCGCAATGGTTCGAGAAGACAATGAACTCGACCGTCAAAATCAATTTGTTCGAGCAGGAAGGAAAAGGATTGAAATATCTTGAGAACAAAATCACCGCTAAAGCGCAAAAAAAGAAGAAGCGGATACTGGCCTGCGCGTCGAGGCCCAAAACGCTCGATAAAAAGTATCTGAACTGGAACGACGCTCCGACGCGCCTGCTTTTCGAGGGTGTCGGCGGCCGCTCCGCGACGGACGCCCACGGCAGGGTGGTCTTCTCGGCGTGGAGAAAGGGGATCGAGATATCGAGAAGCGAGGCGACGCTGGACCTGCTGGACTCCTCATTGTTCTACGACTACTTCGACGTTGGGCTGAGCGGAAGGAAAAAGCCGGAGAATCCTCTGAGGAAGACATCACGCGTGGTCTCCTCCGCTCTCTACCGCCATCCCCAAGCGTCGGGTGCTCCAAACTACATCATCTACGTCCACGGCTGGCGCATGGGGGGCGGACGGAAAGGAGTCTTCGAGAAGAAGGCGTTCGTCTCGACGATGTTCAAACGCCTCTGGTGGCAGGGGTACAAAGGCTCAGTCGGCATATTCTCCTGGCCGGAGCTCCAGCTGACCTCGTACAACGACAGCGAGTTCCGCGGATGGTGGGCGGCCGGCCCGCTTCTCAAACGGCTGAGGGAGCTGAAGAAGAACCACGGAAACGTCAACATGCTGGCGCACAGCCAGGGCAACGTGGTGGCGGGCGAGGCGCTCAGAATGAATAAAACCCCGAAACTCGTGCACACCTATTTCGCGAGCCAGGCGGCCGTCCCGGCCCACGCTTGGGATTCAAACGTCGACAACGAGGGAAAAACATCCCTCCCAAATCTATACGCTCATTATTCCAACGGAAAGAAACGCCAGCCGGAATATTTCGACAGAGCGAAAAGCTCCGTTGCGAACCGCGTGAACTTTTACGGCGATGATTTCGCGTTGAGGATAGGATACGTTGATGACAACAAGTTGAAACCGCTACTGGCTTTGAGATATGAATACTTGGATTTCATTCGTCCTGAAACAATTTACTCTCCACCGCTCGATAAATTCGTTCATGTCGAATTCCCGTTCAATAGAATTTTGACGTTGCGTAAAAACAGATACGAGATATTCTCTTGGTGCCTTCCAACGTGGTCGAACCCATTGGGAATGGAAAAGGTCGACTTCACAACAAACATTAATTTGACATCGTCTCCATATAATTATCCTTCGAACCACTACGCCCATAGCCGGCAGTTTAGATCAAATATCGCCGATGAATGGCCGTACTGGAATGTCGTCTTTACGCAATTAACCTCTCAATAACAAGGAATGTGGCAATGAAAAAAACAATGATGGTCATCTGCGCTTTCTATTTCTTGATTTTCGCATGCGTGTTGACATACTCTCAAAAAAAGCGTGTCAAAACTAAAATCGCCGAGCAGGTCGACGATGCCTACGAGGAATGGTTGGGAATCCGCGATAGAGTATTGAAATCCTCGGAGGCCGATTTGAGGAAAAATCTTGAGGAGACTCTTTTCCTGCAACATCGCAGACACTTCACGAAAAAGGAGATTGACGCCCGATACGCGAAAGTACTGAAGGAGTTCAACATTCCTTTGACAAAAGACAACATCGCCAAATTGAAGGCGAAATTTAGAAAGGAACTGGAAGCGTTCCATAAAAAACAGAAAAAACAATTGGAGAAACTTCTTCAGGCCGACCGCTGGCGGGTTGATGCGTATGGCAAGATTGTCGACCAATACGGCAAACCAGTCTCCGGAGCGCTGATCAAATACAGCGTGCTGTTCACCAGAGCCGATTCGGACAGCACTTATTTCAAGACCTTCTCCGATAAAAACGGTTTCTTCCACATTGCTCCCCAAAAGAAAATTTATTCATTATCTGTAAAATTTATCAATAAAAAAGGGTATGTTTATATTGTCCAGCGAAACTCTTTTTGCAACAATCCAAAGCACAGGGATAGTTCAATTGCCCGCTATGTCGATGCCACTAGAGAGATTCCGGCAGTGTTCAGAATGCGGAAGAAGGAGGCGAAGCCAACTTTCCTTCTTCGTAACGAAAGATCGGAGAGAGATTTGCGGGTTGAAAGCGGCGGCGAGGCTTTCTTCAGCTTCGTCTTGAACCGACAGCTCGACCCGACGGACACCAAGGAGAAGAAACTGATCGACTCGGAGAACTACGATTTGAAAATGACCGCGGTCTACGACGAAAAGACTTCGGACTGGACTGTCACATTAACCGCCACGGGGAAACGGGGCGGTC
>JAADHT010000241.1 GCA_013151705.1 Kiritimatiellota bacterium
CGGTTGTCTCGGGAATGGGCAAAATGGAGCTAATGGGAAGTCTGGTGGTGGAAACAGGGAAAATCGACGTATGCGAAAACCGTTTTTCACAGGAGGTCATCGCGAGCTTCAGGGACGTAGCAGCTTGAAACCTGTTTCGGGATCGAACTTTCTTACGGCTGTGGAGTCGAGCAGTTCGATTAAGATGATCTCGAGGATGTGCCAGACTATCACGCCTTCGCGGACGCAGCCTGTTATCGTGTCGGTTTCCCGTCCGAAGGCCGCGTGCATATGCAAAACCGGCTCGCCACTCTCGTCTGGAAACAAAGTTCCGACTCCGGCGACCTCGCTGACATCCGGCAGAACCGCCGCCATTGGCGTGACGGGGTTCGAGCGTCCATTTTCAGGCCCCACGACCAGAATGCTGCCCTTGTCGGCTCCGCCGACGGCGATCAAAGCCGCCGCTTTTATGGATTTCGACTTGGCGAATCGCTCCACCTCCTCGTGCAGAATGTCCCCGTCCTCCAATCTGATGACGAAAACGCGCCCTTGCCTCGCTTCGGAATACAACATCACACATGCTCCTTTAACGTGAATCTGAGAAAACTCGGAGTGCGGCGAATACGCGCCGCCGGTGGACGCGACGGAGAATATATCATAAAAAAAAGACGGCGCAACATCAGTTTTCAATGGTTGACGCGGACATCTCGAGAGATTTTTGACATTCCGCGGCAATTTCCCTCAATTCGGCCGTATCGTCTTTCGAGGGAGTTCCGTCGGAAAACCTTGCCTTGTTATAGATGCGAATCAAAGCGGAAATTTCGTCCGATATTTCGGGTGGATTGCGTTCCGCGATCCTCGCGGCCCACTCCTCAGGAGACTCGTGCGGCGATTTGGGCTCTCCCAGCGACTTCTGCAGTTTTTTCATAATTCTCGCGAACAGCGCGCTCAATTCGGCCGTTTCATGCGGCAATCCGGCGCGTTTGGACTTGCGATTCTTGGAGCGTTTCCAAAACAGCCAAAGCCAGAGGACGACAACCACGACGGGACCTCTGACCGGATCCCAAAACAGATCCGTGAAAAATCCGAACAAACTTGTCAGCAACATCAGTATGGATCTGGCGACGTATCCTCTTCGTATGCCGGCAAACGTTCTCCTCCATAGTTGTTTGAATCTGTCGCTCCAAGCGTCGAAGTAGCCGAACGACGTGTGGAACTCGTCGGCCGAAGGAGGAGTCGAGTCCACGAGCACCCATTTCCCTTCGTCGCGGAGAAACGCCTCCACCCAGGCGTGGGCGTTTCCAAGGCGCGACACGAAATAGTTTTGCGAGGGGTGGCGTTCGAAACAAACCAATCCGGTGACGTACCGCGTCGGAATGCCACGGCGTCTCAGCAACAGGGCGGTGCCGGTGGCGAAAAGCTCACAATGCCCGCGTTTCGTTTTCGTCAAGAAAAACTCGACGGGGTCGGTATCGTCGTCTTTCGGAATCTTCGGTGCGAGCGTGTACTCGAAATTATTCAAAAAATAGCTTTTCACTTTTTCGATGACGGCTCTATCGGTTCCAGTGGCGGAGGGGTGGCTCTTGGGTTTGGCGGTGTTTGTATCAGGCTTCAGCTGTTCTTTCCGGATATCACGTCCGTCGCGCCGGGAGGTGGATAATTCAACCCCGAAAATCCCATCGAGGACGAGATCCAGAGTGCCGTTCAATTTGGAAGGGGTTTGAATATATTTATGATTGTTCACAACTTCGGCGGCGGCTGGAGATGAATACGCCGCCATCTGATCGATCCGTTCCACCATAACAGTGTAACCTCCGTCGGGCTCCCAGGTTTTGGGCTTGAAAAAACCGTTGCGGGTGAACCCTATCCGGTCGGCCACCGTGTCGATGCGAATGGTATTGCCCGGAAGAAACAGAAAATCGGCGACGCAGGCGCTTGTGGGAAAAATGTCGAATGTTTTTCCCGCGGCGCCGGGAAAATCGTTTTTGAAAAAAGCGTTGACGGCCAACCCCTCGACATTCAATCTGTAATGCATCTGGACTGGAGGATCAGTGGATTCCGTCCAGCGGGCATCTCGGTAATATTGATAAGTCCGTCCTCTCAAATAGCCTGGCGGAGTGTCGCCGGAAACGCGGAGCATCACCATATCCCTGTTTTTGGTTCTGTCGGCGTTCGCGCTGGCCCGTAAATCCACCTCTTTCCCGAAAAAAGCGCCGGAGGGGGTGGTTGATGATAGGAGATCGCGCATCCTCATTCTGCGAAAAAAAGCCTCTGCCTTCAAAATCTCGTTTTTAAATGTTTCGGTAAGCGTGAAAAACACGTACGCCGACAATCCCGTGATTATCACGGCCGCCGCATAGACGAGTTTCTTCCGCCAGTCAAATTTTAAAGAGGATTTGTGATGGAGCGACTTTCTGGCTACGTTCAAGGCCGCCAGGATCATCGCGGTGTCCAACAGCACCACCGATACGTAGAACAGTTTGAAGTGGTCCAGCAATGTGGCGATCAGTGGCAGGTCTTGTTCGTTCGAGCCGGAAAGCTGGTAGTTGGCGCAAAGCATCAGCGCTATGACGGAAAGCGATGAGGTAAACCCCAGCGTGTATTGGTTGGATTGATAAAAGGTCGCGAAAACCGCGAGATAAAGGATGGCCGGTACGGAGATGTTCGCCATAAACAATTTCGCCATGACGAAAAACCGGTCCTGTTTCATTGGAAAGACCATATCGAACAGAACCGCCAAAACCAGCGCCGCCACGAAACTATAGATAAGAGACCTGTCGCTGTAATGCAACGGTTTCTTGACGAGCAGGGAAAGAAGGAGTCCGAACAGAGTAAAAAGAAAAACGTGCGGCAGAGCCGCGACGGAACTGAATAAAAACGCGGCAGGTAGAATAATGCCGCAAGAAAGCGCCACCACGGACTGATTTTTACCGCCGCTCAAAGCATGCGTTGTTGTTCGTTGAACGTCCATATATCCACAATGGGTTCCAGCAGAAAATCCTCCAATTCATTGGTCATATCCAATGGAGAAGAGCAATATGGGCAAGTATTGAAATATTCGATATCGGCTCGATAGAGGGACTCCTCGCATTTGGGGCAAAGCAGGGTTCGTTCATCCAAATCAATGTTGTTATTGAATGTGTAGCGCGTCTCCATCAACTATTAATTCCTTGTGGTGGTGCTATGAATATTCAACCGAAAAATCGAGAGAACTCGGAAGATAGTCGACAACGAACGATTTTGCAACCGTTTATCCACGGAATATCCATAATAATAATGAGAGAGCCAATTGCAAAAGTCTGAACAGCCTGTCCCCGTATGGTCAAAAAACTCATCCGCGGGGAAAACTGATTGATTTTTCGGTATTTTGAGGTTGGCGAGTCTCGCGGAACACCTGTTTTTCCGCGAAACACGCGGAAAATCTCGTCCGGAAGCTGTTTCAGCGTCGTTTTTCGCCGTTCCACGGCGTGCTCTTTGACATAAACACGTAGTGTCATATTTATATTTTCCGCGGAAA
>JAADHT010000048.1 GCA_013151705.1 Kiritimatiellota bacterium
TCTTCGAAAATAGAACCGCCGCCGCCGCCACCGCCACCGCCGCCGCCACCGCCGAAAACCTGACTGAAAATGTCGAATGGATCGTGGAATCCGCCAGTGCCGCCGCCACGTCCGGCCGCGCTGGAAAACGCCTCCGGCCCAAACTGGTCGTACTGCTGTCTCTTGTCGGAATCGCTCAACACCTCGTAGGCATGGGATATCTCTTTGAATTTCTCTTCAGCCGACTTGTCCCCCTGGTTCTTGTCGGGGTGGTATTTAATCGCCATCTTGCGGTAGGCTTTTTTAAGTTCAGCCTCCGTCGCGTTTTTGCTCACGCCTAGTATCTCGTAAAAATCTTTAGCCATTTCTCAAACCTCTATTCTGAATCTTCCCGCTTCAAGCCGGAGCTGACCACCACCGACGCCGGTCGAAGCAGTTTATCACCCATTTTATAGCCGCAGCGCCATTGTTTCACCACCACCCCCTCCTCCAGCTCGGAAAACTCCTCCGCCACGGCCTCGTGAAGATTCGGATCGAATTTCTCGCCGACAGCGTCAATCTCCAGAATTCCAAGCTCGTCCATCGCCTTGGCGAATTCGGAGTTTATCAATTTCAATCCTTCATGGATCACCTGCGTATCATCGCCGGATTCAGCCGCGGAAACCGCCATTTTGAAATGATCGTAGACATTCAAAATAGGGGTGAGGGCATCGGTTTTCGCATATGCCCTGGCATCGGAGAGCTCCCTGTAGCAACGCTTTCTGTAGTTGTCGTATTCAGCGCGCAAACGAAGTGTTTTATCTTCGGCCTCCGCGAGTTTCGCCTCTAGCTCCTTAATTCGCTCGCTCCGTCCGCCAACTTTCTTTTTCGGAGTTTTGATCTTTTTCCTCGCCGGATCGACAGTTTCCGGCGAAGCGGCCTCCACAGCTTCATCTTTGTCTTTGACGTTATCGTTCATTATCGTATTTCTCCCTGTTTTTTTAGTCTACTTTCTCCGTAACCTCTTACCATAAAAGTGTAAGAAAATTCTTTTTTCTTGAGCCAATTGCCATCGCTTTGACATTTGAATTATCCACAATGTTCCACTATCTTCGTTGACATGGAAAGTTCCATGATTCGAACAGGCCGGAACATAGCCCCCAAAGGGGGATTTGCAACCATCAACAACAAATTTGAATATGAAAAAAAAAGCGCTGGATGATATATACTCTAAAAACGAGGTTGGACCATCAAAATTTGAGTTCAACGCCCAAGTCGCCGAAGTTTTTCCCGATATGATAAGACGCTCAGTGCCGGGATACGCGCGATTCCTGGACATCGTCGAAATGGCTGCCGCGAAGTTCGCGGCCCCGAAAACCTGTTGCTGCGATTTGGGATGTTCCCTGGGAGCCGCGGCGTTGAGAATGGAAAAGGCGACCGGAGGAATAGATTGCGAGATAGTGGCGGTCGACAACTCCAAGGCTATGATCGAGCGTCTGCGGAAACTTTTGGAATCCCCTCTCCGCCACACAAGAATAATTCCTGTCTTTTCAGATATTCTAGATTTGGAATTGCGGACAACTTCTTTCGCGGTGATGGGATACACGCTGCAATTCGTCCCGCTGGAACGCCGCGCGGAATTCCTCGGAAAACTGAGAAACGCTATGACGCCCGGCGCCGCCCTGGTGCTGTCGGAGAAGATGGCGTTCGACTCGGCGACCGAGTCCGAACTGATGAATTCCCTGCATTTCGAGTTCAAAAAGCGGAACGGATACAGCGAACTGGAAATAGCCAGAAAACGGACGGCGCTGGAGAACGTCCTACTCCCGGAAACTTTGGATACACATGCGAAACGCCTCCGCTCGGTCGGCTTCAGCGAAGTCCTCACCGTTTCAAGATATTTGAATTTCGCCACGCTCATAGCGTTGGCATAGCGTGACGGCCCCGCGCCGAACCACCGCGTCCCAAGTCATCCCGCGTCGAAAGAACGCCGTGACGCGCGTGCGACGGTTCCAGAGTCCATTTTGGCAAAATGGCCCCACTTGGACCGCGGCATCGTGAAATCGAGTGTCAACCATAACCTCCGAAGCCGAAAAAGAATCTTTTTTTGGCGAAACGATAGAACCAATGCCTCTCGGGAATCTCCTTTCCCGGAATGTGATGCCCGGGAAACCGCCTAGACTGCGCTAATGCCTCAAACGCGGAGCCGCGTCCACTGCCGTCCGACGCGTTTTCCGACTCCAAAAAGCTCATCAACTCCTCCGGACATTCCAAAATGACGCATCCGGAAGTCGCGTCGGAAGCGAACCCCCTAAACCGATCGAGAAACTCGGATTTCTCGAAAAGCTCGTCCAAAGACGCGAAATCCGCGATATTGTCCCTCACGAACTGGATGGGCGGACAAAACTCGACTCCTCCGGAAGGATTGATGTGGTGGCTTATCCCCAAAGCGCCAGGACACAACGCGCGCCCCTCGTGATCCCAATAGGCGTCGACGACTCCAATCGGAAACCGAGTTCGAGCGTCCACGATGAAACTGCGCAGTCGCAGTATGTCATCCTCGTTCAAAGCCAACTCGGGGGCGGGATCGGCTCCGACGGGACGGTAGATGTAGTACCAGATGTAATGAACCCCCTCCCCTATCATTCTATTGACGAAATCATCGGAGACGAGAGCGTCAATGTTGTTTTTGCAGACGCTCGTCGCCGTGCCGAATATCAATCCGTTTCGAGAACAGACCCTCAACGCCTCCATTGTTTTGGCGTATATGTCGATTCCTCCGCGACGCTCGTCGGCGACCCGCTCGTCGCCCTCGAAACTTATCATCGGAGTCACGTTTCCCAAATCCCGCATTTTCGCCGCGGCGGCGTCGTCAAGCATCGTTCCGTTGGTGAATATCTGAAAATAGCAGTCCGGATGCGACGCGATAACGTCGAACAGCCCTGGATGCATCAATGGCTCGCCGCCTAGGATACCGAAAAACAAACTTCCTTTTTTCTTCGTCCGCATGATTATCGAGTTCAAATCATCGGTGGATAGTCTGACCGGCGGCCGCGTGGGAGTGTTCCAGCAGCCTCGACAGGAGAGATTGCACTCGTTGGTTATGGAAATGACGATGAACGCGGGAAATTTATCACCGGCGGCTTGGCGTTTCTTGAAAGACCGAGCGGATAGCGAACCGCGGAATAGAAAATTGAAGAGGAATTTCCAGAGAGCCCGCGTCCGCGTCTCCCTCGATAAACGGATGAAAAGTCTGAACAGCGGAAATCTAGTCTCGTAATTCATCGAAAAATTTTCCCGTCAAGCCAACTATCAATCGCGGTGTCGCCAAAAAAAAACAAAACAAGCTTCACCAGTAGGGCCATTTCGCCAAAATGGCCCCTAAAACCACCGCCCCACTCAAAGCTGAAGACGCTCCAACGCGTCCGCTATTTCCGCGGGCCTCTCCTCCG
This sequence comes from Kiritimatiellota bacterium, assembly GCA_013151705.1. Classification (GTDB taxonomy): domain Bacteria; phylum Verrucomicrobiota; class Lentisphaeria; order Victivallales; family JAADHT01; genus JAADHT01. Next base: position 3,411 of record JAADHT010000048.1, read on the forward strand.
GCGGATTATGACCGCACCCCTCGAGAATGATCAATTCCGAATCCGGAATGTCATTATGGAGGCGTTTTC
>JAADHT010000192.1 GCA_013151705.1 Kiritimatiellota bacterium
CTGAGCGATCCGCCATAATGGGATGTCGCGCGGTCGTTCAGACTTTTGCAACTGGCTCATTCGTTTACGCTTTCTCGACCGCGACCGCGACCGCGACCGAAGCCCCGACCATCGGATTGTTTCCCATTCCGATAAGCCCCATCATTTCGACGTGCGCCGGAACCGAGGAGGAACCCGCGAACTGCGCGTCGGAGTGCATTCTGCCCATCGTGTCCGTCAGACCGTATGAGGCCGGTCCGGCGCCCATATTGTCGGGATGCAGCGTACGTCCGGTTCCGCCGCCGGACGCCACGGAGAAGTATTTTTTACCCATTTCAACGCACTCTTTTTTGTAGGTGCCGGCGACCGGATGCTGGAAACGGGTCGGATTGGTGGAGTTTCCGGTGATGGACACGTCCACGCCCTCATTATGGTTTATCGCCACGCCTTCGCGGACATCGTCCGCTCCGTACGATTTGACATTCGCCCTATCGCCGTCGGAGTAGGGGGTCTCCTTGACGATCTCGAGTTTTCCGGTGGCGTAGTGGAATTTCGTCTGCACATGCGTGAATCCGTTGATGCGGGCGATTATCTGGGCGGCATCCTTTCCGAGACCGTTGAGGATTACGCGCAGCGGCTCCTTTCGGGCTCTGTTCGCGCTTTTAGCGAGACCGATCGCTCCCTCGGCGGCGGCGAATGACTCGTGCCCCGCGATGAACGCGAAACATTTAGTCTCCTCTTTGAGCAGCATAGAGGCGAGGTTCCCGTGTCCTATTCCGACTTTGCGGTCGTCGGCGACCGAACCCGGGATGCAGAACGCTTGAAGTCCCTCTCCGAGAGTTACCGCCACTTCGGAGGCCTTCTTCTGTCCGCGTTTGATGGCGACGGCCGCTCCGATGGTGTACGCCCAGCAGGCGTTGTCGAAACAGATTGGTTGAACATCTTTCACGATTGACTGCACATCGATTCCAGCGTCGTCGCAGATTGTTTTCGCATCCTCCAACGAGGCGATGCCGTTGTTTTTTAAAAATTCCGTTATCGTTTCAATCCTTCTTTCATATCCTTCGAATAAAGCCATTTGATACACTCCTTATTTTTATCCGTCCCGGAAGAGGGAGCGGGAAACCCGGGATGACGGGCGCTGTTTGGATTACTGGTGTCTCGGATTGATCGTTTTCACCGCGTCGGCGAAACGACCATATGCGCCGGTCGCTTTTTCGAGGGCCTCGTTGGCGTCAACGCCTTTCGATATGGCCTCCATCATAATACCGAGCTGAACGTATTTGTAGCCGATTATCTCATCATTGGCGTCGAGTCCGATCTCCACAATATATCCTTCGGTTATCTCGAGGTAACGTGGTCCTTTGGCTTTCGTGCCGTAGGTTGTGGCCGTTACGCTACGGAGCCCTTTACCCAAGTCCTCAAGCGCGGCGCCGATTGGCAAACCCCCTTCCGAAAACGCCGTTTGGGACCGTCCATAGACGATTTGGAGGAAAAGCTCTCTCATTGCCACGTTGATGGCATCGCAGACCAAATCAGTGTTCAATGCCTCCAATATTGTTTTGCCGGGAAGTATCTCGGAGGCCATCGCGGCGGAGTGGGTCATTCCGGTGCAACCGATGGTTTCCAGCAACGCCTCCTCGATGATTCCGTCTTTTATGTTCAACGTGAGCTTGCAGGCTCCCTGCTGCGGAGCGCACCATCCGACACCGTGCGTCAGTCCCGAAATGTCTTTTATCTCTCTGGCTTGAACCCATTTGCCCTCTTCCGGGATGGGGGATGGCCCGTTGTTCGGCCCTTGGGCCACGCAGATCATTTCTTCAACTTCCGGTGTGTATTCCATAGAACACCTCTCCTTTTTCATTAAAGTCGCGAGTATCGCGAGATTTTGACAGCAACCTGAATTTTCGGGAATCCACCGGCAACGGCGCGGTCGCCTTGGCGTTTTCCACCTGTTGGATTCAGGTGTGATTGAGTAATCACATCCTGGGGAAAACAAGCATTTCCCGACGGGAGAGGTGAAAATAACCCTTTTAACGAAAAAAACAAGTGGAGTGACGGGCAAAATCCAAATTCAAACCGTCCAATTCTCCCTTCTTTTCGTCGGGAAGTTTTATCACGGCAGATTCTTTGACGTGTTCAAAGCCGTTGATGGCGCTTTCGCCCCGGGAGGAAATGGATATTCTATCCGCCTGTGATTATCAAGTCATTTTTCCGGCCGCCCAACGTTGGGAAACCATTCTCGTTCAAATGTCCGAGGTCTCCTGTGGAGAAAAAAACATCATTCCAAGTTGTTTGTGAACTGTTCTTTAAGCAAGTCGATGAAACTTTCCATAAACACTCCTCTCTTTCGTAAGCGATCTCATTTTTCTCTTGAAATTTCAATTTTGCGGAGTAACAGTAACTTTTTTAGCGGCCGCATCCACTTTCAGCTCGCGCTGACGATGCGCCACATCAATTATCCGGAGATGAAAATGTCTGAAAAACACATCGCTTTGAAAGAAAAATTGAACTCATATGATCCCGCCGAGCGTTTTTCGGCTCTTAACGAGTTGATCAAGCTGGAGGGGGGCGCATGCCGGTCCGAGACATCGAACGCCAATATGCATTTTCACTCGTTTTTCTCGTACAACCCCGAGAACTGGTCGCCTACCAGAATCGCCTGGGAATCGAAATCCCGCGGACTCCGCGCCTCCGGCCTGTGCGACTTCGACGTTCTCGACGGGCTCGACGAGTTTTTCGCCGCCTCCGAGGCGCTAGCCCTCAGGGCGACGGTCAATCTTGAGACGAGGGCGTATCTCGCGGAATTCGCGGACAAGGAGATAAACTCGCCGGGCGAACCGGGCGTCACATACATAATGGGAGGCGGTTTCACCACCGTCCCGACTGACGGCGACCGCGCCGCGAAACTCGCGGAACTCCGCGAGGGCGCCGGCGACCGAAACCGGGCGCTGATAGAACGCGTGAACGCGAGACTTGCGGAAATAGCCATCGATTATGACGCGGACGTGCTTCCGCTGACTCCATCCGGCGCCGCCACGGAGCGCCATATCGTTAAAGCCTACATCGCGAAAGCCGCGGTTGAATTCCCGGATTCCGCGAAACTCGCGGAGTTCTGGTCCGGGGTTTTTGGTCAAAGCGTCGCCGAGACGGCCGCTGTAGTCGCCAACCTGTTGAAATTGGAGGATGTCGTCCGCGCGAAACTCGCTAAACGCGGCGGAATCGGCTACGTCGCTCCGTCGCCGGACTCGTTCCCGACGGCCGACGCGTTCCTCGGTTGGGTGGCCTCCTGCGACGCTGTTCCGATGATCACATGGTTGGATGGCGTTAGCGATGGCGAGAGCGATCCGAAACCTCTGCTCGAGTGCCAGATGGCGAAAGGAGCGGTGGCATTGAACATCATACCCGACCGCAACTGGAACTACGCCGATCCGGAAGTCAAGGCGCTGAAATCCGCGAAACTCGCGGAAATAGTCGCCGTTGCCGATT
>JAADHT010000182.1 GCA_013151705.1 Kiritimatiellota bacterium
GCGGCCTGGAAAACATTATTTCGGAACCAGACCGATTTTCATGGAATTTGCCGCGCTTGGGCGTGTCGTCGTCGCATCGTTCGGAGTAGAGGATATTGGCATAGCTCGCTTATTTTTTTTGTTATTCCGTGAATTTTGAGTGTTTTGGAGGTCTGTTTCCAATGAGCGGGCGGGGACGCTCCGCTCTACTCCTTCGGCTGAATGGCATTCCGCGCGGCGGGGCGCGATGGTGGAGTTCCCCGCTCGAGGCGGGCGAGCTCGAACTTTATTCGCCGTTGGCGGACTGCGTCAATTTGGTGAAATGGTGGGCGATGCGGGACTCGAACCTGCGACAACTTGGGTGTAAACCAAGTGCTCTAGCCAACTGAGCTAATCGCCCGTTATCCGGACAGGGCGTGAAAACTAACGCCGTCAACGCGGAAATCAAGCCATCCTTTTAAAAAATCCGATATATTTTAACGGATTCATCGGGACTCCCTCGGAGAAGGATCCCGATATCAGCGAGTTTACGCGCTATAAGTCGAAGCCGTGGTGGTTCCGCCGAGATCACACCAGTCGGTGTGGAAGAACTCGCCGCGGGACTTGTCGACGCGCTCGTACGTGTGCGCTCCGAAATAGTCGCGTTGCGCTTGCAGCAGGTTCGCCGGCAGGCGTGCCGAGCGATAGGAGTCGTAGTATGCCAGAGCGCTCGAGAACGTCGGCACCGGAACCCCCATTTGAACTGCCGTGGCCACTATTTTACGCCAGGAGTTCTGGCAGTCGTCGATAACGTTCTTGAAAAACGGGTTGAGCAACAGATTCGGCAGTTTGGGATTGTTGTCGAAAGCATCCTTGATTTTGCCGAGGAACTTGGCTCTGATGATGCAACCGCCGCGCCACATCAACGCGATCTCGCCGTATTTGAGATCCCAGTCGTATTCCTGGGCGGCAAGCGCCAGCATCTGATAGCCTTGAGCGTAGGAGCAGACCTTTGACGCGTAAAGCGCGCGTCTCACGTCCTCGACGAATTCCGCAATGTCGCCTTTGAAGTCGCTGGCCGGGCCAGTCAACACTTTCGACGCTTCGACGCGCTCCTCCTTGAGAGCGGAAACGCAGCGGGCGAAGACGGCCTCGGCGATCGTCGGAGCGGGGGCGCCCAGCTCCAAAGCGCTCTGGCTGGTCCATTTCCCGGTTCCCTTTTGACCAGCGGTGTCGAGTATGACGTCAACGATCGGTTTTCCCGTATCATCGTCTTTTCTACCCATTATGTCGCGGGTGATTTCAATGAGGTAGCTGTCGAGATCGCCAGTGTTCCATTCGGTGAAAATCTCATGCATTCTTTCGGGAGCCAGGCCGGCGACGTTCTTCATCAACGCGTAGGCCTCGCAGATCATCTGCATGTCGCCATATTCGATACCGTTGTGCACCATCTTCACGTAATGGCCGGCACCGTCGTTGCCAACCCACTCGCAACATGGGCTGCCGTCTTCGACTTTAGCGGATATCGCTTGGAAAATAGGTTTGACGCTCTCCCAGGCCTTCGGATTTCCGCCGGGCATGATTGACGGCCCTTTCAACGCGCCTTCCTCTCCGCCTGAAACACCGGTTCCGATGAAAAGAATTTTTTTCTCGGCGAGATAGTTCGTACGGCGGATGGTGTCGGGAAAATGGCTGTTGCCACCGTCGATCAGTATGTCGCCTTCCTCGAGACGCGGAAGGATTTGCTCGATGAACGCGTCGACCGGAGCGCCGGCTTTCACCATGATCATAACTTTACGCGGACGCTCGAGATTAGCGACCAACTCTTCGACCGAGTGGCATCCGATTATGTTCTTCTCTTTTCCTCTGCCGTTGATGAAATTGTCGACTTTGGCCACCGTGCGATTGAAAACCGCCACTGTGAAACCCTTGCTTTCCATGTTCAATACGAGATTCTCGCCCATAACCGCGAGACCGACCAAACCGATGTCCGCCTTTTTCGTCATCCTTTTTTCTCCTTGTTCGTTTAATCAATAAAATATTCACATATTTTTTCAACTCTATTCACAATTTCATACTCAATTCCACTCATCGCTCCGCCATCGCGTTGAAGTGACGATCCGCGCCACCTGGCAATCCGTCCCCCAAACCTCGTGTAGTTTGAACGCACAAGATACTCGCTAAAACGGATTTCGCCAATGGATTCCGCGTTTTCCCTTTGTCAAGCGCTCAGGCCAGGTCGAATCGCAGTTCGCTCAGCTTTTCCGCGAAGTTAGCGGAGTCGTTTTTCAATCTTGCGAGATACGCGGGCGGCTCCCGGCGCAATGGATAATCGCCGCGCAACCGTTCGAAGGAGGCTGGCTCGGAGCGGAGACGAGCGTCGTCTTCCGCGATGTCGTAGGTCGCGAGAATCGCGGCGCGTGAAATATCCTCGAACTCCATTCCGTCGCAATCCAAATCAATCGCGCGGTTGTCGGGCAACGGTATGTTCGATGGAGACCAGTCGTCCAATCCAAAATCGAAGAAATGGCTGACCGCTCTTACACTCATCATCGCGCCATTGGCCTTTCCGTCCGCCGAATATCCGGCGATGTGCGGAGTCGCGAATCTCGCGAGATTCAGAAGTTCCGTGTCGATGTCAGGCTCGTTTTCCCACACATCCAGAACCGCGCCCGCGATTTCCGCGGATTCAAGTGCCTTTTTCAGCGTCTGATTGTCCACCACGGGACCGCGCGACGAATTGATCAGCCAAGCGTTTCCTTTCATTCCCGACAGGAATTCGGCATCCGCCATATGGAACGTTTTCAGATGGCCGTCTTTGATCATCGGCACGTGGAACGTGATGAAATCCGCCTCTTTCCGAATGCGGTCCAAGGGGACGAAGGAGTCGTCTGTTTCCGGACGTTCCCCGCGGGATTTGCGAGGGGGATCGTTAAGCAGAACCCGCATCCCGATGATCTCCGCGAGTTTCGCGACCTTTGTCCCGACGTTGCCGACACCCACCACGCCCAGTGTTTTGCCGGCAAGTTTGATCCCTTCCGACTCGGCGATTCGCAGCAACGCCGAGGCGATGTATTGTTGAACCGAGAAGGAGTTGCATCCCGGCGCGCTCGTCCAAGTTATTCCGCTGTTTTCGCAATACGCGGAATCGATATGGTCATAGCCGATCGTCGCCGTGGCGATGAACTTCACATTGGACCCATCGAGAAGTGTCGCCGCGCATTTCGTGCGGGTGCGTACTATGAGCGCGTCGGCGTCCGCGACATCCGCGGGTGCGATCTTCGCGTCTGGAATGTACGCCACATCGGCGACTTGCTCGAAAGCGCCGCGTATGAAGGGAATTTTGTCGTCGATCACTATTTTCATAATCAAATCCTTAAGAATATGGGCCGAATGGGCCGTATGTGGCGGCTTCGCCGCGGGCGAGCACGCATGCTTGCCCCTACGGATAACCGTTTACCGTTTACTGCCCCCCGCTGTCCACTGCTCGTCGTCTCTTCGTCTCTTC
>JAADHT010000280.1 GCA_013151705.1 Kiritimatiellota bacterium
GAAAGGGGCTAGCGCCCAGGGCAAGCAAGCGACGAATGTCAAAGGAATCGCGGTGCCCCATGGCAGAGTATGCTTTGTCCCACTGTATAAATCCCCATAATTTTTTGTGGTGTATCTTAAAAGATTCTCATGTATGAAAAAGTAATCCAGGAACCCGGGCATCGCTTTCTCCATCAATAGAAAACACGGGACCGTTATCAGCAGAAATATGGAGCCACCGAGAAACCAAGCGTGGTTCCTAAGTGTTGCCCAGCTACCGCTGATGAGCGTCCAGAAAAAAACTGGAACACCGAAATAAACTATTCCCACCGGCCCCTTAGTTATAAACGCGAGTCCTAAAAACGTGAACACCAAAACGCTCCAAAGTTTTTTCGTTCCGCTCTGTTTTTCTTTTAAAAAGGCGTAATAGAAGAAAACCGCGCCCATGGAAAACAACGACAATGCGGAATCCACCAAAGTCGCGCCAGACAAAATGAAAAAACTCGCGCTTGTCGCAGTGATGAAAACCGACGACCAAGCGATATAATTATTCAAATAGCGACTCAAAACCAGAAACATTATGCCAAACAAGAACAGAGAGGACAACGCACTTGGCAATCTGGCGGCAAACTCGTTATATCCAAACATCCTCATTGACGCGGCCATCATCCAAAAGCCCAACGGCGGTTTGCCTTTAAAGGGGATCAACTCGCCATCGATCCATACCATGGGGCGAAACCACGATCCGGTTTGAGCCATAACCTTGGAGAGATCCGCGTATCTGGCCTCAGATGGATCGGTAAGGGGGGGGATAGCCAGCGTCGTCAGACGCGCCATCGCGAAAACCAATAATAAAAATGGGAAATACTTGTTTTTCACGGATAACCTTTGTGTGTGTTTGTTTGCGGCGTTCTCTCAAATCCCACAAGTCGATAATGTTTTTTTAAGGTGATTGTTTTACGGCCAATTTCGCGGCTTTAGCGGATACGGTTTTCCTGAAACCGTTGGCGTACTCCAATCTCCCGTCTTCAACATCGTGATCGCCGGCAGAATTCCGCGGCATTCGTTGCGCGAAGCATCCGTTCTACTTAGTGACGGTAAATACAGCATGACACATGCTGGGAAAATTCCGCGAACCGCCCAACTCGCCAAATTGAATTTCATTGTCGCCATTCACACTCCTTCAATTCTCCTACCAACAAACCCGCGACGAGCGGATATCTCGCATTCGCTAGAACTCAACGAGCATCCTAAACAATCGCAACCTATCTTGTGAAAATTAGAATTCCCTTAAGAGAGAATTAAAAGTTTTTAACACGTTTCACCACTTGCTTCCACTGACTGGAACTAGACCCGACAGATTACGGCGTTTCGTGGTGAATCACCGCAAAATTCGTACTCCTAGCCAGGTTTGACTTGATGTTCGCCAGTGATATTGGAACAGGCGCGTTGGAGTCATTTAACCTAGTACTGTGTATACGTTAAAACTTCACTTTGACAAGAAGCATTTCGGGAATAATGACCGCGCCTCCCCCGCTCTCCCCCTTAAAAAACAAAAATGTTCAATAAAAATCACTTGACATTGATAAATAAGAGATTAGAGTCGATGTAAGTTTTCTTTGCGGCCTATAAAACTAGAACTCGAGGGGATTTAGTTATGCCTATTCCGCGAAACGACGCGAACGAGCGCTCCGAAAGGATTTTCCACCCAAAACCATCGCCGGCACCACTTGGCGGAGCGTTTATCTGCGCCGCGTTTCTGCTGGCGGTTCTGGCGATTCCGTTTTTGGGCGAGACGCTCTCCGGCGAAGACTATCTAATCGTCATTGGCGGCTCGATTCTCTTCTCCTTTCTTACATTCCTGTTTTTGAAAACCCACCACCTCTCCAAAACAGTCTACAAATGCGACGTCGTCGGAGTCGGAGCGGTGAACGGCGACAAAGAAAAATTCGTCGCCTGGAGCGACATCGCCGCCATCGACTGTTCACACTCTCTTGGCGGCTCGGGAGAGCTGCGCGTTGACCTGCTCGACGCGAACAAGCGGAAACTGGTCAGCATAAAGACCGAACACCTTCCCCGCGGCGGTCGAGACATGCTGGACTACCTCCATCACCGGCTCGCCCCCTTGTTCGACGCGAAAGCCGACTGCTATCTAAAAGGGGACGATCACTGGGCTTTTTCGGTCATCCGGGATGTTGTGAAGATCGAGGAACGCAACCTGCTGGTGGAGTATCCCAAAAACAAAAAACTAATCATTCCCTTTTCCGAATTGAGACGCGTCGAATGGCTACCGGGCGTAATTTCCGGCGGCAAGGCCGGACATGTCATCATCGATCATCAAGAAGGTTCTCTGGAGCTGCCGCAGATGATAAAGGGAATGCAGTATTTCATCTACGCGCTCAAGTGTCGATGCGGTCTTTCCTGCGTGAATCCGGAGCGTCCGCCCGAAGTGACCGAAAAACTCGATGAATTGCGCCGGAAATCGGGCCGGAGAAAACTGGGATTGCTCGCGGGAGCGATGCTGTTTTTGGGAATGTTCCTGCCAATGGGGATTATCGTTTGGGAGTGGATAAAGGATAGTCAGACTAAAACCATAGGAAAATCGGTTCAAGCCGTCGTTACGGAGAAGAAATCGAATGAGGTCGTCGTTCTGGAATACACCGATCCGCAGGGAAAACACAGGGAGAACGACGCGAGAGTCGAGAAGAACTTTTACGACACCATAAAAACAGGAGCGAAGCTAACGATAAAAGTTCATCCATTCTTTGGCGCGCAAATCGATTTCAAGGAAAAGACGCCGATGAACATGACGACGTTGCTGACGCTGTTTGTCATATGTGCAGTTCTCTCCTTCATCGGACTTTCCATTTTCATTCTCTCGCTCCGGGGATCCGGGAAAATGAAACTCGAAATAGCCGAACTGGACGCCGTCCGCCTGAAACCGGAGGAGCCCGTTCCGCCAAGCGAAGGCTCCGCGTCGAATGGGCCGCCGCCATTGCCGACAGCGAACATCACGGCGCCAGCCTCCTGCCAAGCGTTGAAATCGGAAAGCGCCGCCGCCCTCGTTGAACCAACACCCGACAAAGAAAACGCAGGTCAAGAAAAGGTCGAGTCTCCCGCCATCGACGATCCAAACAACGAGCCGGTTTCCGCGTCCGGCAAATCGGATCCCGGCGAAATCTCAACCGCTCCCGCCGCTTTTCAATCCGAAATCAAAACCTGCGCTTCATGCGGAAATTCCATAGAAGAAGAGTATTTCCTCGCCGCCGGAGCGCCTTGGTGCCGCGATTGCCGCGGGAAACGGGTGGACTCCGCGACGAAACCGGGATGCCTGATACTGCTCCGCATTCTCGTCTTCGGATTGACCGCCGCGTTTCTGGGTGGCGGTCTATGGGCTTTGATCGTTATCGTAACCGGATACGAGTTGGGGCTGGTGGCGGTGCTGGTCGGCCTGTTGGTGGGATACTCGGT
>JAADHT010000244.1 GCA_013151705.1 Kiritimatiellota bacterium
AACAGCAAATCTGATGGACTGAAATACGTAAAATGGAAATATTCAGGAATACTTACTGGAACTGGAATTAAAGTGGGGTCTTACAGTAATTTTTGGACGGGAGGGAATTATGGGATAACTATAAAAGGAATTAATGTTTACTATGGGGATCCGGCTTTCAAATTTGAAAATATTTTAGTTTCAATAATCTTTCATGAAGATGTTCATTGGAATCAATCTGTATGGGTTGTCTCACAAGGTAATATTGGTAAAGGGAACTATTCCTCCCACTCCTATCCAGCACCACCAACAATTGATAAAAGTATAATTCTTATAGCTGGAGGGGCGTGGGGTGATTGGGAATTCCCCGCATATGACGAAGAGAAAAAGAAGAAATCCAAATCTGGAATTATTAAAGCTGGAACTTATTATAAAACACAGTTATTACCGTTTCGCAAATTTTTTAAATATTTAAAAGACAATGCGCTACGACCATGATAAATAGCATGAAGCCAATAGCACGTTTTTCCCGCTTTTATAAACATACTTGATGCTCGATTTTGAGAAACTCAAATTCAACAAGGGATAGGAATATTATGCGCAAATTCATTATTATTTCGTTGTGTCTCATGGAGTCACAATTCTTTTTGAGTGCAACGAATCAACAAGAAAGCGAAGTTATTCTGTCAATTGATTCAAAACCAATAACATATAGCAGCTTAAGATTGGAATCGCAGGCGAAAGCAATAAAAAAGAAATATGCCATGCTGGTTTTTAAAAAGTTCTTTTGTAGAAAGCCAAATGAAAGAGATAAAAAAATCCTTGAGGATATAGAGTTGGACTACAAAAAGATTATGTTGAGCTCCAGAGTGGTGAATCTGATAATAAATAGAATAATAACAAATAACATTGATCAATTTTCAAGCGAAAAGAATATGCTCAACCTGCCTGCTTTCATTGAAACTGAAACGGATGATAAAAAAAAATCATATTTCAGAGATCATTTTTCTGAAATCGTATTGAATATAATGTCTAAAAGAAACATCAAAGCCAAAACACTTAAATCTCTAGGTATTGACGATCCGATCGAAAAACAAAGAATTCTCAATGAATATATTCTCTATAAATCAAAAAAAATGAGGGTTGTGCTCCACGATAACCGATATTTTAAAAGCTTGGAGACCTTGATTTATTTCGTTCCGAAATACGACATGGAAAAGAAGCGTCGCAAGGATATGTTGAAAAAATTTAACATCAAAACGGAAAAATAGGAGAACGGAATGAGAATATCCAAAACAATTTTTACGGTTCATGTTTTGACTGTTTCTCTTTGTTTTTCCGTTATCGCCGGGAGGGCAATCGATCCCGACGCAGCTTTAGCCAAGCTGAATGCCGCAAAGGGCATCGAGGCGAAAAACAAGGCGATAAACGATTATCTTTCAATACCGTTGTTCCAGAGAAATCTCCCTGAAAACGTTGAATCATACAAGAAATTCAGGGAATTCATCATCGACGAGGCCAAGTCGCTGATGAATAAAAAATCTCCCGAAACGCCGGATTCTGCGCTGTCCACACTGAAAGAGTACAAAATCGCTCTTTTCGCCAATATCGCGATGGCGGCGCACTACGGAATGCGCGAAGCCAAAGAATTTATGAATGTCGCTAAAGGCGATTCATTGGCCTTGGAGGTCTTTTCATACGCGAAAAAGTTTTTGAGGAGAATGGATGCGAGAAAGAGGCTGCAAAAAATGATTCAAGCGAAAATCGAGGAAGCGAACGCGAAGCGCGAGGCCGACATAAAAAGAATGAAAAAAGAACCTATCAATGACTTTCTTCCAAAATTGAAAGCTGTTCTAAAAAGCGATCTTATGAATATCGATGACAAACGAGACACGGTTTTGATCGCAGCGATCGATAAAAAAGATTTCAACATGCTTGACACAAAACAAAAAAAAGAGATTGAGAGCTTGATAATGAAAGCTCTGAATGAACTAAAATCAACGGGTCGTGACCGTAGCATGGAACGAATGAGTGAATACGCCATGCAATACAGAATGAAGGAACGCGCCTTGATGCTGATCGGGATCCATTCGTGTTTCGCCAAAGGCCCGTTGGAAAGGCTTTTTCTGAAGAAGATCGTTCAAGGCGAATATCCTGAAATCGTAAAAAAGGTCGCTCGCGACCGCGCTGAAATGCTTTACGGGAGTCATTAATTTTGAGAAAAATGATTATTTTGATGTGTTTTACCATCTTCCATTTGAATGCGGAGACCATTAGCGTGGAAATAAAGAACCTTAGATCTTAGATCAAAATTACAAACCGCCAAAACACCAGCGCGAAAAAACGCGTTGCTAGCCCGGTTTTTGCGCGAAGCCAGCGTGCCCTAGCCGAGCGGAGCGACGCTCGCCAAAGGCGAAACCGGATATGGTGCGATGGCGTAGCGCGTAGCGCGACGCGTGAAAATTTGAAAAATCATTAAAATTACAAAATGTATTTTCAAGACTGAGCCATATCTTGTTTAAAATGAATATGTTAATTCTGATTTTTCAAATTTTCATGCAATATTCGGGCTAAGACCATAGGTACTGATGCTATGTGAAAGCTGCCCCCGAGAGCGAGAGCCTCACAGAGGCTCTCGCTGCCCCAAGTACCATACAAGGAGATTGAAAAATGGTTTGTAAAACACTTGTTTTTTCGCTGATTTTCTCTTCGGCATGTTATCCGATTTGTTATTCTCAAAAAACTGATAATCGCATACTTACGATTAATTCTAAAGTGATAAGAGAGCATGACTTGTATCATAATATAAAAATAAAAGGTTTTTCCAAAAAAGTCGCTATTCGTCAATTCAAAGAATTTTTCGGCCGCCAACCTACAATCTCGGATGAGAAAATTCTTAAAAGAATGGAAATTGATGGAGATCGTCTTAATATATATGCGCAAGCTAGAGAGATAATATTCAATAAAATAATAGAAAATAATATTAATTCGTTTTTTACCAAGAATGACGAAGAAGAAATTTTGAAAAATCGCAAAAGGGAGGCGGTATGCGACCTTCCTATGTTGCTTGCCAAAAAAAAAGCGTTTGAGTACGTTGATACGGCCAAAACCGATTCGGAAAAGAAAAATAGAATCTCCGAAGCGTATGAAAAGTATTTGAAAAAGTTCAAGACTCCTTTTTCTTATTGGAAAAGTGAAGCTGTAAATCCATGTGCAAAAAAAATTCTATGCGACAGAATAGATACTCTTTGCAGCAAAACGATCACAATGAAGGAGAAGGTTTCATACATCAAGGACCATTTCTCGAAAATCGTGCTAAAAAAACTAGCAAGTGAAAACGTCAAAGCAAAAATATACAAATCACTAGGAATCGATGATCCTTTTGAAAGAGAAAAGCTGATCAATGCGTATATCCTATCAGAAGCCAAAAAAATGAATATAGTCATTCACGACAAAAAATATTTCAAGAATATACATGAATTGATTTATTTCATTCCGGAATTCAGCTTGGCGAGAAAATTTATGAGGGACAATGAAAATCGCAAATAGAAAAATAGAAACAATGAACATCGCTATGCGAATATTGCCGATAATATTTATCGCTCTATTTCCAGTTCCAAAACTTTTTGGAGCTGGACGCGTCATCATCAAATACAAGGATGGGGTTATAACAACGGACAATTTGATGTTTCCCGGAAAACTCAGAGGGAAGCTCGATCCGAAAGCCGTATTCAAAACCTGCCGCAACTGGCTGTTCAAACAACTTCACCGAAGAAAGCCCGGCAAAGGAGACGAAAAGGAGTTGGCGAGAGTCGAGGAAATCCAGAAACGCCTCAATTTGAGAATGAGTTGCGGATTGATAATAGACAAATATCTGACGAAAAAGTATATGAACGAGATGATCACTCCTGAAGTTGATAAGAAAATATTAGAGAATAAAAGGAAAATGGCGAAGCTGATGGGGCTGGACAAAGAAGTGGCCGCGATCAACTACGTCAAGGATTTCACAAGTGAGAAATTCACGAAAAAACAAAAAGAGGCGTACGAGAAATTCCTTCCTCAAAACAAATACTCACTTAAAAGCTGGAAATGGCTTTGCAAGCCCAAACATGAGCGGCTCCGAAAGTGGAAACTCGATGAATATTCGAAGTTGAAATCGGGCGAACTCACAAAGAGGGAAAAGGAGTACTACTTCACTTCGCACGCGTCCAAGTTCTTTTTGCGTCTCGCCGCCCAAAAGGATAGAAAAGCCCGCGCCTACCTCAAGCTCGGAATTCGTGATATGGATTACGAGTCGAAGATTTACGATAGATACAGAATCGAGGCGGCCAAGGAACTTGGCTTCAAAGTGATTGATTCAAGGTTCGGCACGCTGGAGGAGATTATCACGTACAATCCGTTTAAAAATTTGAGGAGGAGGCAATGAAAAATATCGCGACAGCGTTTTCAGTGATGATTATTTTTCAAAGCGTCTTGACGGCGAACGCCTTGAAGCCTGTTCCGAATGAGGCCATGACAAAACTGACAAAGGCAAAAAGCATACTTGCGAAGAACAAGGCGTTGAACGAATACCTTGCGATACCGCTATTCAGGAGAAGCTTGCCTGAATATGCGAAAACAAACGAACGGTTCAAAAGATTCATCATACAAGAAACAAAAGCGGTAATGAGCGGGAGGATGCAGGCGAAAGCCGATGCGTCAATTTTGGAGGACTACAAAATCGCTTTGCTGTCGAATCTCGCGATGTTCGCTCACGACGGCTCGCCGGAGGCTGGAAAAGTTGTCGAAAAATTGAAAAAAAACAAATTCGCCTCCGAGATTTTCAAATACACGGAGGAATTCTTGAAAAAGAGGGATGAACGGGAACGACTCCGTAAGGCAATGCGCGAGAAAAGCGAGAGGGAATACGAGAGACGCGAGGCGGAGATAAAGAGGATGAAGGAGGAGCCGCTGGAGACGTTTTACGATAAACTGATGAAACTCCTCGCGGACACGCCTTTCAAATACGACGACAACGAGACTAAAATCCTATCAGCCGCAATGGGAAGAGAGAGCGAAGGATTCGCGGGACTTTCGAAAAAAATGAGGAAGAATCTTGAGAACTCCATCATAGCCGCTCTTGACGGATTGAAAGCCTCCGACACGAAGCGGAACGAGAGCCGGAAACGCTGGGAGCGAGGTAGGAAACTTGATCGGGCAAGAGTCCTGATAAATATTTACTGCAATCTGGAGCCAATGTCCCATTACAGATTGTTTTTGAAGAAGCTAATCCGGGGAAAATTCCCGAAAGTGGTCAAGGAAGCGGCGATGGAGCAGGCGAAAATGATTTTCGGGAGAAATTGATGAAATTTAAAATTGCCGTTTCGACTATAATGACCATTGTCTCGTTTTCCGCTTTAAATTTGAAAGCGGAAACAGACAATCAAATAATCGGCGAACCATTCACTCCTCTTTTCAAGGTCGGAAAACTGAACGGACTTCCTGCCGACACGGAAGCTTCTCTAGTCAAAGACGAGTTCAAATTGCTTGATTTCCGGGGGAACACCTTGAAAGCGCGTGATCCGAAGGATTTTCCGCAAATCCTTCGCCCGGGACAAAGGGTGGCGGTTTTTCTGAAGATCGAGGATGAAACATCGATAACGCGGATCGCCGCGTCAATCGTCAAACCGCGTGACCGTCGGGCGCCCGATCCATTGCTCGAATTGCTGTTCAACGGTGAAACGCTGTGGCGGGGAGCCATCGCCGATTCACCGACTTTCGTATCCGCTTTCATTCCACCGGGCACGGCGGCGGACGGCGACGCCGTTCTCCAGATACGGAACATCGGCGCCACTCCATTAGCCTTCGACTGGTTGGCGGTGGGTCGGGCCGCTTTCATGTCGGGCGATATTCATTTTATGATCGACGAGCTTGAGGCGCTTCCATACGCGTCCCGACGGCATTTCCGCTGCGGCGTGGTCGGTCTTGATTTGAGGCGATTCAAAAAAGCGGACATCGCTTTTCCGAGACCCGCCGAGGATTTGAAGACCGTGTCCGGCATTCCCGTCTGGTCGCTTCCCCCAAAGAAAAGAACGCGGTTGATCGCCGAATTGAGAAAGATTCTCGCCGGTGTCGTATCGAAAAACGGTCAAGCCGGAAAAACAATGAAAACTTTCGAAAAGAAATTTGTGGAAACGCTGAAGTGCGGCAAGATCCCGGCATTGCGCGTCGAAGGAGCCTCCGCGAAGACGGCGGCTTCATTGACGCGGCTTTTCACGCGTTTCGCCGGAGCGTTCGTTTTTCCGGACGCTGACGGCGCCGACGTGATTTCCGACGAGGCGGGGTCAACCGTCCCCGCGTCCGATCTTTTTATCGCGACCCGTGACGGAGGTTCGGGAACCGCGGCGATTTATAATTCCAGCGGCTATTCCATAGAGCCGGCGTTGAAAGTCATAACAAGGATGCGGGGACGAGACTGTTCAGCCATTCCGCGACGGGGAATTCTCGGCCGTTTCGACTTTCTGAACCGTATGAAGCTCGGCGGTGGGTTTCTCATCAAAAAAGCGAAGATTCTCATAAGAGGATTGAACCATTGGTATTGGAGCGGAGGATCCGCCGCCTCATTGAGGCATGTCAGACGGGGCGGACTCTTTTTCGACGATTTGACGGGAGAGCCGACCGTCATGTTTCACGCTCTCAACCGTTTCGCCCACGCCGTTTCAGACCAGTCGAGACGTTTGCCCTGCAATGTGGTGCCCGCGATAGGAGACGAGAGACTGTACGACACTTTTTGGACTTGCGCCGCGGACTCGGATGAGAGCGTCACCATTTTGTTGACGACGAGACGCGACCGGGGGAAAAAGGCGGCGGTGACGGCCCTCCTGCCGTTTTTCGGCTCGAGCGCTTGCGAGATATCGACCGGTTACGCTCCCAAGGGGTGCGGGAAACCGGGTTTCCCTGAAATCAAGACCCGAACCTCGACAATAAACGTGACTCGCGTCGGAGAATCGGACCAGGGTATCGCCCGGATCAAAGCGGTTCTTTCCGAATGTCTGACAATCCGAATCGTCAAATCCGGAACAAGACTCCGATCCGCTCCCGTCGATCTGGGACGTAAAACGATCAGTCGCTCTCCGAAATTCCGTTCAGGCGTATTGAAAATCTCGCATCATCGCCCTGAATCAAAACTCATCCGCTCCTCCATCCGGTGGCCCAACGGACTTTTCGGATTTCAGGGTCAGACGAAACGCCAAGCCGCGTTCGGAATGAAAGAGGCCCCTCCGAAAAGAGGAAAATTCAAGTTGACCTCGGAGAAATGGGGACATCCGTATTACGCCGGGACACGCGATTTTCCGGCCACTAGAGCGACCATGGACGGCGTTGAGAACGCGCCGCCTTGGAACGACAAGAGCACTCTCGTCAAAATCGCCTATCCGGACGGCAAGCCGGGAAAGAACGAGGGCGTGAGGCTTTTTTTCGGCGGCTCACGACATGGAATCGCGCCTGAATCGCTGTCTTTCTGGGTGCGGCCGCGACTCGAACGAGCGAAACGCAATCCGCGGCTTCGCTTCTTTCTGAACAGCCGCGGAAGGAATATTTTTCTGGAGACGATTCTCAAACCTGATTCATGGCAGCGCGTGATTCTGCCATTGGGAAAAATAGAGGCCCCGTTGTGGAAGGACATCTGCGTGGTCGGCGATCCGAAACTCCCGGAATACAGGAAGGGAGCCATGGTGACGTTTGAATTCAACGGATTTTGCGTTCTTTCCAAAGCTGATAACCCATTGCACTTCAGATGCGTTTTACAGAAAGGAACGAAAAAGAATCCAAGAAAAGTGGTTTGGATATTCATAGGTGTTCCAGGAACGATTGGACAACGTAGGATTGAATTCGACCATCCAGTGAGAATCGAGAATCTAAAACTGCTGACACCACTGAAGGATGAAAACAAACCGAAACTAACATACAAACGTGCGGCGCAAATACTTCAAATCGACTTCACTTTCCCTGAAATTCCAGTAAAAGATTGGGAGAAGCCAGTGGTGATTCCCAAAAAACTCGCCGATTTGCTTAACAAGGACGAGAGGAAATTCATCCTTTTGGATGGTCTGACATCTGTGGCTCTCACTTTCGAGTTGAAGCGTTGAATCGGCGGAGAAAAGGAGGATTCGCAAATCAGAACATCCTATCTCCGATTCTTTACGAAAAAGCTGTAATCATCGTCTTCACAAACGCCAGATGGCTGGGTGGTTGGAAATCCAAACTTAACGCTTACGGAAAATCAGCCACATACGGTTGTTTCGGATAGGATGCGGTTAACTTCACTTTTGTTTTGGCGGATTGGGTCAGACGCGCGGGGGCGCCGCCAAGCGTTTGGGATTGAGAGGAAGTTCTAACGTGTCGGCGATGTAGTAGCGGACCAGGTGTTTCAATTCGAGGGGCGGTCTTCCGGATATGTCGATTTTGATCATAGGCGCTCCTCCGTCCACGGGCAGCGGGTTTCGGTTGACGCGGTGATTTCACGAATCATTAAGATGGGCGGGCGGGGACGCTCCGCCCTACTAGTCGCGGATCAGTGCATTTCCACGTCGCACGCGCCGATTCCGCTTCTGAGAAAGCTGAATCTCACGTTTGGATGATCCGCGAGCAGGGACATTGGCACCGAGGAATCCGGAATCCGCTTTGAAATCATCAACGTGGTAAGGCGCATACCGAAGGGATTGTCGTGGTGTCCCGGATGCCAGATCGAGACGGTTTCGGCTTTCCAGGTTTCGACGGGACCGACCGTGACCGCTTGGTGCGGAACGTTCTGCACCGTGCCGCCGCCCGAGGTTCTCGCGTTTTGCATCAATGTCATTGGATGTAGATCGACGACGCGCGTGCCTAGTTTTCGGAACTCTTCCGGCGGGGGCGGCGCGTCGGTGTATTCTCCGGAGCGCTTCGGAGGATCGTTGAACGCCCAGTGTTTGACTTCGCCTTGTCCGCCCTGCATCAAAACGCAGCGGTACTCGTCGTAGCTGTTCGAGTATTCAGTGGCGTCGACCGCTGGGAAATGGAGGTTTTCCGCCGGAATGGCGAGTTCCGGTCTGATTTTGTTGAAGCAAAGATCCATGTCGGCTTTGGCGAATCCTAGCGGGAAGTCCATTCCCACTTCCTTGCCGTCAACCACCCATTCGTCCATTCCCCAGAAATGGGAGTTTCTCAAACTCAAATCCATGCCGTTCACGAGTCGCGCGACAAGCGGCAGTTGCTCGGTCGGTCCGATCGGACCGCATATTCCGGCTGGAGAGTTGTCGGTGGCCTGTTTCCAGGCGTCGATGTACTCCAAGGCTTCCGCCAGAAAAAACTCCTCCCTTGAATCGTAGATTTTAACTTGAAAGCCCTTGCGGGAGAGTCCCGCCAAATCATCCGCGGTCAGTTTTGCCGCGTCGTCCAGAATCTCACGGTCCAAGGTGGTGTAGTCCCACCATCGCGGAGCCACTCTGCTCATCGATCTCATAATTTCTCCTCTTTTTCGAATAGGTGCGAATCAATCTCCGAATGAAATACTCAAATCACGAGCCGACTTCACCCATTGATGATCGGGCGGAACGAGTTTCAGCTTGCCGGCCACCTTCTCCAAAGGGATTGTAACCGTCTTGTTGTCGCGCAAGCCTATCATCGCGTTTCCCACGCCGTTGCGTATCGCCTCCGCGCAGGCTGTTCCAAGCCTGGATGCGAGAAGTCTGTCTCCGGCGGAGGGAATCCCGCCTCTCTGAAGGTGCCCTAGTATCGTTAGCCTCGACTCCAGACCGGTTAGTTCCTCGAGCTTTTTCGTCAAATTCAATGTGTTGTCGATATGGCGCTCGTGGAATTTCTCCAGTTGTTTGGATATTTTCTTTTTTTGCTCCTTCGACTTCGCCTTCGCTTTTTTCGCGAGCATCGCGTCTATCGTCTTTTTGTTTTCGAGCGACAGCGCGCCTTCGGCCACGGCCACGATACTGAAACGTTTGCCTTGTTCCGTTCTGCCGCGAATCGCCGCCGCCATCTTCTCTATGTCGTAGGGTATCTCCGGAATCACCACCACGTCGGCGCCTCCGGCGATCCCGGCTCCCAAAGCCAACCAGCCGGCGCGGTGTCCCATGATCTCGACGACTATTATTCTGTGGTGGCTCGTCGCCGTGGAATGGAGACGGTCTATCGCGTCGGTGGCTATGCAAAGAGCCGTGTCGAAACCGAATGTCACATCCGTGCCCCAGACATCGTTGTCGATCGTCTTTGGGAGAGTCAACACGTTGAGTCCGGCGTTGGCCAAACGCAACGCGTTCTTCTGCGTTCCGCCGCCGCCCAGGCATACGAGAGCGTCCAGATGGCGCTTTTTGTAGTTCGATACGATGACATCTGTCATGTCCTTTTGCTCGCCGTCTATCATCATTCGGTGCGGTTTATCGCGTGCCGTGCCCAGAATCGTGCCCCCACGGGTTAAAATACCTGACAACTCGCCGGACGAGAGCTCCAGGAAAACATCTTGGGCGATCCCTCGAAATCCGTCTTTGAAACCTATGAGCCGACCATTGGTTTTGGATATCAACGCTTTTCCCAAACCTCTTATCGCGGCGTTCAAGCCGGGGCAGTCCCCGCCGCTTGTCAACACGCCTATTTGAATGACTGCCATTTCAATTTCCTTTTTTTTAAGTTAGAAACCCGACTTGTCCCGCCATAGCTTGGAAAGCGACGGCGGAAGTTAGAAATTCGAAATAAATTCCAAACTCAACTTTATTGCTGTCCGGACTGTTAGAAATAAAAAGCGGCGCGGGGGCGCCGCACTCCAAAGACGCTTCGCGCCGAGGTGGCGCGTCATCGGGGTATCGCGACCTCGCGGAGTATTTGATCTATCACTTCCGGCACCGACAATCCTTCGATCTCGAATTCGGGTTTCAGGATTATTCTGTGTCCCAATATCGGCACTGCCAGATCTTTTATGTCGTCCGGGGTGACGAAATCACGTCCCGCGATGACCGCGTTCACCCTTGACGCCAAAAGAAACGCCTGTGTCGCCCTCGGGCCGGCTCCCACGAGCACCGACGGATGATTTCTGGTAACTCTGACCACTTTTATCATATACTCCACCAATTCCGGTTTGACGACGACGGCGTTCATCGATTCGCGTAAAGCCGGAAGTTTGTCGATTGTGAAAACGGCCGAGATAGCGTCCGACTCCAAAATCTTTTCGGGGGTTTCTCCCGAAATCATTTTCTCCGCCAAGGACAACTCCTCCTCCTCCTCCGGATAGTCCATGGATATTTTCAGCAGAAACCTGTCCTTCTGGGCTTCGGGGAGAGGATAGGTGCCCTCGTATTCGATTGGGTTTTGAGTGGCGAAAACGGTGAAATCATCCGCCAGTCGATGGGTTTTGTTGTCGATGGAGACCAATCTCTCCTGCATAGCCTGAAGAAGAGCCGACTGCGTTTTGGCGGGCGCCCGGTTTATCTCGTCCGCGAGCAGAAACGTCGTGAAAACGGGCCCTTTGAAAAGAGTGAACTCGTGTGTCTTCAAGTTGAAGACGTTCGTGCCGAGTATATCGGACGGCATCAAATCCGGCGTGAACTGGATTCTCCGCGTGTCGCATCCCATTACTTTCCCCAGAGTTCTGACAAGCAGGGTTTTCGCGATTCCAGGTACTCCCTCCAAAAGAGCGTGGGAGCGCGAAAGCACCGTAATCAAGGTCATGTCCACTACCTTGTCCTGGCCGATAATCACTTTGGATATCTCGCTTTTCGTTGCCTCGATTATCTCTTTCGTTTCATCTATTCTCACTTCAACCTCCTTTTGTTCAGCGTTTTGGAAATCATAGCGTACACTTGGACGGGGTCCGATTTTCCGTGTTTTCTCAAAATGTCTTTTATCTCGTCAATATCCTCTTTGGGTATATTCCTCGTTTTAGCGGTTTTCAACCATTCCGACGCGCAAACATCGATCAGCTCGCTTTTTCTGACGCTTTTCGCGATTAGGTCGCGGAGTCCGTCGGCGTTCGAAAATCCCGATTCAAGCGTGCCGGAATCATAATAAGCGTTTGCGCGGACGGATGATATGTTTGATATTGAAGCCATATTGCTCCAAATAAAGAAGACGGCGGCCAGCGCGAGAACGGCGAGCAATAGATGAAGTTTGTATTGTTTGAAAAGCCAGGCGATGTTTTTGGTCTCTTGAATTCCGAGAAAATGTTCGTCGAAGAGAATTTTTCGTCCTGTCGGAATCAGGAGGGATATGAGTTCGGCGTTTTTACATTTCGCCAATCCCTCGTTTGAGATCGGATACGATGTGGCGCATAGCGTTACGCTTCCTTTTCCGAACGCGCGGGTCGCCAGGACGGGTTTGCCGTCGCATTCCATCAACACATTCCATTTCTCCTTTTTGGAAAAGACGAAATAGTTTCGCGAGAAGGTTTGAACCTTTCTCACTCCCGCCGCCGCGGGTTTCGCGGTAGGTGACGCCATCCGGTGGATGATTGAATCGTCGTCTTTTTTTTTCGCCGCTCGGAGCTGACAGCCGATCTGTTTCATGAATTTAAACAAAAACTGCTTGGGTATGTCGTTTTCGGCGATTTCTTTCTTCGAGTCATTCTTTTTTTTTCGCACCTGCCGTTTTTTCTTTTTATCTTTCTTTTGGGGCTTTGTCGGACATGTGGCGTCAGACTGTTTTTTCGCTTTGGCCTCGCTCTTTTTCTTGGACTTTTTTGATTTCTCCACATCAGCGTTGGCATCCGGGGCGAAAAATCCGATGAAGCAACCACCGGAGAGAATGAAATCGCGGATATCCTTGCCGTCGATAGGATCGGCGAATGAATGGATTCCCGTTCGAACAATCGTGGTATTCTCCGGATCTGATATCTCGTTGATGGACTTGTATATTCTCCCCGCGTCCACACCCGCCTCACGCAAACTCTCGAACAAAGCCTTGCAGCCGAAGGGATCCTGGCGCGACGACGAGTAGCGCGGATACAAGTCCCCACGCGAAAAACGCAACGCGAAAATCTCCACAATGCCGAGGAACAGCGCCGCCGCCATGGCGATCAATATGATCTTCGCCAAATTTTTCCTCAAAAAATTCATTTTCACCTTATTTGTGTATGCCGTATTGCGACAGCGAAATGTTTGCCCAGCCTATCGGATCGCCAACACCATGCGTGACGTGGAATATCGGACCGTCTGTTTGATATTCAAAAATTTCGAATAACACAGTGTTTCATCTCGCGACAAGTCCGCAATGATTGTCCCGGCGTGGGCTTTCAGTATAGCCTCTATTTCACCGCCTATGGAAGTGTTCGTTACGAATGTCTCATTCGCTAGCGACGGAATTTCCTATTTTCTCCTGGTTGGTTTTGAAATGCTCGACGCGGTCGGCGTCCACTTCATGCTCTCCGTACCAAACCCGTTCGAACGTTCCCACATTCTCTTTGAAGGCAGCCACGACCTCCGGTTTAGCATGGAGGCGTCTGCCCACCTCGCGTGAGTAGTCCCTGTTTGTCTTGTATTTCGCTATCATAAGATAGTCGTTTCGCGCGAGAGCCGCGATAGTCGCGAGAAAAAACGCCCGCATGGCAAGTTTCAGGTTACCCTTTCTCAACATTTCGGATGCCATCTCCAGCCATTCGTTATGTTCCAACGAGTCGGCTGTCAGCGACTCGTCGTTCAAATCGGGAGTTTCCTTGGCCGCGTCGTCGCTTGATGATTCCGCAGCTGCCAAAACGGCAGATTTTCTTCGTTTGCGGATAATGAGCAATGTGATCAAAAGAAGCGCCACCAGGAGAATAAGCGACAATTGAAGCGCGTTGGCCCCCAGCCAGGCCATCAGACTCATGAAAGCGGAGCCGTTTGAGTCGCGGCGCGGCGGATTGTTGAAGAGTTTACGCATCAACTTGTCGAAAAAGCTTACCCCGTCGTCCAGTGTTTTCCAGATGCCTTTCAGAAACGCGATGAAAGCGGATTCCTCGCTCGCCCGATTCGCTTCCGGGGGCAGCCGCCAAGTGTATTCCCTTTTGGAGAGCACTTTTTTCATTGCGGAGTCCAACTTTTTAGGATCCAATCGTTCCTTGCATTGAGACTTCTTGTCGGCCGTTTGAACGGGCGCCGCTTCCGAGGGGGCGGCTGCCGCGAACGATAAAACAACGGCGAGGAAGCACGCCAAGGCCGTTTTGGCCGACATTGCTCCGAGGCGTTTGAGGTCGGCGATGATGTCGTATCCTTTATGGGCGGAATCGGCGTGAAACACTCTCACGGCGTAGGCGGTCTTCAATATCGGATCGACCGCGAGGTAGGTCAGTCCGACAACCACCGACCAAAAGGTGGTGTTGAAAATCATATTCACTATTATCTCGAGGCTGTTCGCCTTCGAGAAAAAAGTTTCGACGCCCAGAAAAGTCTTGAGCATCCACGGAGCGAAGAAAAGAAGGACGGAAATATTCATCCAAACGAGAAACGCCGCTACCGAGAGGCAGAGCAGGATGACATGGTTTTGCGCCGTGTGGACGCGCGAATGCCGCGCCGCCGAAGTGAACGCTTGGGAAAACATAGCCCGTGGCTCGCCGGAATAAACCGCGAAACTCGCGAAAAAGGCGGTCGTCCAGGCTATGGGTAGTAAAATAATAGCCGAGAGTATTTGAACGAAAAGTCCGAATGATTGGACTATTCCCTGTTGGAACGCGATTCTCGCGAATTCCCCCATCGAGACTTTTTCCGGATCGCGCAGCGTGAGTATGTCCATCACTTTACGGAGAAAAATCGATTGCCATGCGTTTTTCCAGATGAACAGTAAAGTCATTGTGGTGGCCGCTCCGGGAAGAACGTCCAGCGCGTCGGAACGCTGGGACATGTCGCTTACGAAATAGATCATGGCCAAAACGAGGGGAACCGAACCGAACGCGTAGAACGGGAGAGTTTCGGATATGTTCGAGCGAAGCACATGGACTGACTCCTCCAGCAGTTCCAATGGTGGAATTGCGCCCGTTTCGAGCTCGGAGCGTTTTTTCAACCGTTTTTCGACTTTTCTTTTCATCACTGCTTCGCCTCCGTGATGTGATACTTCTGGGGAATGGAGGCTAGAGCCTTGCCCGTCCAGTAGAAGAACAGCCAGGCCGAGAAAAACGCCGAGGCGAAAAGAAAAGAGTACGCGAGTTTCGCGGCCAACGCCCGTCCTCGCCTGGATTTGGAACTCGTGTCTTTGGCGGTTTGCTTGTCCAAACAGCCTTTGCAAAGCATTTTGCCGTTGTGTTCCGTCACGCATTCCCGACAGAAATCCATTTCGCAGGAGGGACATCTCGCCGCCGCCTCGCGGTCCGCATGATTAAAGCATCGGGCGTTTTTCAGATTGTTTTGGTTTGTTTCGCTCAATTTACCACCGATAAAGTCATACGCGCTATGAAAAATTTATGAACCAAGTTCAACTTGACGCCTGCAAATTTCAACACTAAACTTGGAACATTTAAGCCCGCCGCAGGCGTCCAATCACTCTTCCGGCTGGGTTACCAGGGAGATATTTTTGATTCCGGCGTTTTTCACGGCTTTCATCAGGTTCATCACCTCGCGGTAGGGACGGTCGCCGTCGGCCCTCACTAGCACTGTCAATTCCGGATTGGCGTTGTTGACGAGATCCGCGAGTTTCGCGGTGAGCTCGTCCAACGACAAATCGCCGTGTTCGAAAACTATCTCGCCTCTGTTGTTGAGATTTACAATTTTGCCTTCTTCCTTGAGCGGTGACGCCGTCATTTCAGGTGGCGACACGTCGATGCCGTTTTCGAGAAGGGGGGCGGTTATCATGAAAATTATCAAAAGCAGAAAAGTCAGGTCGATCAGCGGGGTCATGTTGATTTCGCCTATGGCGCTGAGTTGCGATCTGTGTTTCGTTCTTGCCATTTACGACTCCGGTTGAACGCGGGTTTCAGCCCTCGGTCCACGGTCTTTGGGATTGACGCGGTGACTCAATGACGCGGTGACATCAATTGAACATTGAGTCTTAAACTCTTCATTCTTTTCTCTTCACTCTTCACTTCCCACACTGTTCACTCAGAATTCCGTGTCGGTGTCCGGATCAATTATCCTGAATTTCGAATGATGCAGAGCGGGATCCGCTCTGAAAGAGAGCATATGGCCGTATTGATTTTCCAGTTCGGTGATAAGCGCGTTGTCCTCGTTCTTCAATCTCGCGAGGATGGATGGATGAACGAACACGCGCAACGCCAGGTCGCGGTGCCGCTGGTGTCTGGCCAGAATCTCTTTAAGTCTTCTTTGAATGTGCACGCTCACGGTTGTGGCCGATTCGATTTTCCCTTTTCCTTCGCAATATGGGCAGGGATCGAAAACGGTCGCTAAAACGCTTTCCCCCTCGCGCTGGCGCGTCATCTGCATCAGCCCGAGTCTGCTGATCGGAAGCACCGTTGATTTCGCGCGGTCCTCGCGCACCAGTTTCCGCATGAGTTTCAACACCATGTCCCGGTCTTTCTGGGAGCGCATGTCTATGAAATCGACGACGACCAGCCCGCCTATGTCGCGGAGTCTCAAATGCCTGGCGATCTCAACGCATGCGGCGAGATTCGTGTGAAGGATGGTTTCCGGATGGTCCTTCCCCTTTCGCACTCCGGTGTTCACGTCTATGGATATCAACGCTTCCGTCTCGTCGATGCAGATGTAGCCGCCTCCGTCCAAGTGGACGACGCGCTCGAATATGGAATTGATTTGCTCCTCCACGTTGTAGGCGTCGAAGACGGGATTCGCTTTTTTGTAGTGCGTGAGTTTTCTGGTTATGGATGAGCCGGCTATTCGAGTCATAAGCGTTTTGACGTACGCGAATCCGTTTTTGTCGTCTATGACAACCTCGTCTATATCCTCGGTGAGGGAGTCGCGCACGGTTTTCTCCAGTAGCGTCGGCTCTTTATAGAGCAGCGCTGGATATCCGGGTTTTATGTCGGCCGTCTCCATTCGATTCCAAAGCTCCAAAAGAGTGTCCAAATCGCGTTTTAAAAAGACCTTTTTGCGTTCCTCGGCGTTCGTTCTACAGATGCAGCCGAACCCTTTGGGTATTTGGAGTTCGTTCATTATCTGTTTCAGCCGCGTCCTCTCTTTTTTGTCCTCGATTTTTCTCGACAGGCCTATGGTGTCGGCGAAAGGGAGCAGCACGATGTATCTGCCGGCCAGAGAAATCTCCATGGTGCCTCTGGGGCCTTTGTTGCCGATCGGCCCTTTGACGATTTGAAGCAGAATCTCCGTTCCCACCGGAAACAGATTCGGGATGTCTTTCTCCGTGAGTCGTTTGGCTTTCAGGTTTTTGATGCGGGAAACTATTTTGTCAAGCCTCCGCGAAAGGGGTGTTTGAGGTTTTTCCGTGGAGTTTTTGTCGGAGTTCCTGATGCTCTCGGCCATGTCCGAAGTCGCCGGCAACATCTCCCGAAATGGCAGAAAAGCGTTGCGATCCTCGCCGATATCGACGAACGCCGCCTGGAGCGTCGTTTCGATATTGACTATTCTGCCTATGTAAACCGAACCGGGAGCGGATGCCGCGTCGCTTCTTTCGAGTTTGTATTCTTCCAGTTTTCCCGAATTGAGAAAAGCCACTCTGGTTTCCAGCTTTTCGCTGTTGATGATTATCTGTCTTTGCTTTTTCGCTTTACCAAACATTCTAGTTCCTTATTTTGCGAGGGGGTATTACAGTCGCATGCACATGTGCGCGGGGGAGGGGATGGCTCGCCCGCTAGGTTCATAACGTCAAGAGACGTTGGAACCTACAAGCGCAATGTACTGCTTCAAGGCGCTGTTTCAAGAACATCCCGCGATAAATACGTTGAAGAGAGGGGGGAGTGAATAGTAAACGGTGAATAGAGGATAGTGAACAGCGGGGTGGATCGTAGGGGTGAGCCTATGTGCTCGCCCCGTATAATCCACCTTGTAACCGCGGCGGATAAATCTTTTCGAGGCAAAAGTCCTTATTAGCCTCCGAAAAACTCAAAAGACACAAAAGGGTTTTTATTTTCGTGTGTTTCGAGTTTTTCGTGGTTCAATTTCTTTTCTTGATGTTTTTAGATTTTTCGAAGGCGCTGTATATATCAGGACAA
>JAADHT010000135.1 GCA_013151705.1 Kiritimatiellota bacterium
GGCCGTTCCAGCGAATCCGATATTCAGATACACGACACGATGATATCGCGCGTCCACTGTCGATTGGAATGGGACGAGGGTCGCTGGTATCTCTACGACCTCGACAGCACCAACGGCACGTGGATGGTCGGAAGGAAGGTCGACAAACGGGTTTTCCTCCCGTTGAAAACATCAGTGCGCATCGGCAACACGATTTTCGAGTTGATAGACATCTACATCGACGACACCGAATCATTCTCGCGTCCCTTCATAGCGTACACCATTCAACCCGAGACCCTCGCTGCCTCGACTCCGATCCCAGGGCAAATCGAGGAGAAGCAATCCATCCGCATCCAGAAGGAGGAGAACCAGCGTCTTTCGGCGGTGTATAAATTCCAGAACATGATAGCGTCGGTTTTGGACGAGAAAGAACTGTATTTGAAAATATTGAGCGCCGTCACCAACGTGTTCTCCACCGACAGGACGTTTCTGATGCTCTACGATTTGGATTCTGGCGAATTCATCCCCGTTGGTGGAAGGGATGCCAGCGGAGCGCTGCGGAAAATAGACAAAAACCAGATAAAAACATCCATCATCAAGTTCGTGCGGGAGAACAAGGAATCGGTTCTTTCGATAGACGACTCCTTCGAGAAACAGCGTTTTCAGGAACTGACGAATGTTCCTTGCGTGAAAACAAGCACTATGTGCGTGCCTATGCTCGGCAAGCAACAGATAAACGGAATGATCTATCTGTCACTGTCGAGCACGACGGAAAAATACACGGAAGACGACTTGAGGCTTCTGACCGTGATAGGACACACGGCTGGAATGGCGGTCGAGAACAGCAGGTTGGTCCAATTCAATTTGAAGAACGAGCGTTTGGTCGCGACGGGAGCGACCGCCGCCGGATTGTCGCACTACATAAAAAACATATTGGCGGGATTGGACGGCAGCCTCAACCTGTTGAAAATGGGAATAGAGGATGAAGATTTCAAACTCACTTCCGAAGCTGCGTCCATTTTGAACAAGAACCACAAACGTCTAGCCGATTTGGTGTTGGATCTTCTCAACCTCGCTAGCGAGCAAAAACCGGAATTCACGATATACGACATAAATCTGGTCATATCCGATGTCATTGAACTTGTCGAACCCCAGCTTTCCGAGGCGGGCATATCCATTTCGATGGACACCGCGATGAAAGAGTCGCCGTTGCTGGTCGAGATAGACGCCAAGGGCATACACCGCGTGCTTCTGAATCTGATAACCAACGCCGACCAGGCTATTCTAGCTAAACACGCCGCCTTGGCCTCGCAACCCCAAGGGCCCAAGGGCAGTATCCTGGTGACATCGAAACTAAACACCCACAATGATTACGCTATGATAACCGTGAGCGACGACGGAATAGGTTTGGATAAAAACGAGATTCAAACGATGTTCGATCTCTTCGTGACCTCCAAGGGAAACGCCGGCACCGGTTTGGGTCTGGCCGTCTCGAAACGGATCATAAACGCGCACGACGGAAACATCACGGCCACCAGCGAGAAAGGCAAAGGTTGCACGGTCGCGTTCTCTCTTCCGGTATCGCATAACGACACCACCACCACGACCAGAACGATAAGCAAGGTGAAAAGGTGAAGGATTCCCCAGTCCACTCGACAACGCCGAAACATAAACCGACGAGTACAACTATCGCGGTCCTCATCGTTCTTTCAGCGCTGTTCCTGAACAACATGTTCTTCCTGACCGGTCTGGATGAACGACAGGCAGCGGATTCGGACGCGATCGAGTCGAATGCGGCCATGCCACCATCGCTGGCGCTGATCACTGTGGCGTTGGGTCCCATACGCGGTTTAATAGTCGACGCGTTGTGGTGGAAAGTCGTCGATCTCCAAGAGTCATCCGACTACTTTGAAATTCTTCCCATAACCGAATGGATAACGGCGATGGAGCCGAGAAACCCCTATGTCTGGACTTTCCACGCATGGAATCTAGCCTACAACATAGCGAGCTCGTTTCCCACGCCGGAGACACGTTGGAAATGGATATACAACGGGGTCAAGCTTCTCAGGGACGACGCTAGAAAGTTCAATCCCGGCAACAAATTCATACAAAGCGAGCTCGCGCTACTGATATCCGATAAAATATCCTCCCTCTCAGATCCCCAACGCGATTTCATGATTGAACGGTGGATAAAAACGAAAGAACCGTATTTCGACAGCGGACTGCGTCCGAACCTGCGCCGTTTGGTTTCTCCGAGCACGCCGGAATACGCCAAACAGGCGGAGCTTCTGAAAAAGGAGACGGGAATGGATCCGGAAAGGATGCTGCGCATAGACATTGAGTACGGCCCTTTCCAGTGGAAGCTTCCCCAGGCATCCTCCGTTTATTGGGGGATCCGCGAAAACGACAAAGACTACACGCAGGGAGACCTGAACTACAGAGCGGTGATAAACGCATCCATGACGCAGGCGTTTTTGTTCGGGTCCTATGTGATGAATCCCAAAGGAGACGTCTACGTGACGACCGCCAATCTCGACATAGCCGCGAACGTGTTGAAATTATTGGAGAACGATATGAAAACTGGAGGAACGACAGGTGGATTGGCCCGCGCGCAACTGGGTGAATTCGCGAGCTACGCGGCATCCGTCGCATACGCGTTCGACAGACCGGATGTCGCGGCCATGCTCTACAGAGCGGAAAAATCGCTCTCTCCGAACTCAACTCCTCCATATGATAAATTCATCTCCGTCAATCTCGTAAGACTGATGGATTCGGCCATTCCCAGACTTCACCAGACATTAGTGGAAATTTCCCTCTACAACGCCTACAAAGCCTTGGCGAGAGGCGACGGGATCAGCGCCGCTAGATTCGCGGAATCCGCCAGGAAACGCTGGGACGACCACATGCGCGACTTCGGAGGACCAGGCTCCAGATTCAGCATCCCGCCGTTTGAAAACATAAAAATGGCCGCCTACGCCAGAACCCTGCGTAGACTCGCCGGAAAAAACAGAGGAAATGAGTTCGTGAAACAAGTGTCGGAAATTAAAACCGGGCCATTGAAGCTGTCGCGCAACGCCACAATTCTAGACTACTCCGTGGCGGGAAAATCCGCAGCCCGGTGAAACGCGAAAAACACATCTGACACCCGCCCCCTTTTTTTGACGCGGTTACTCAATGACGCGGTGATGGTAGGCCCACCTCCACCGAGTCATTGGGGCTCCGCGTCCCCGCGTCAAGATTTCTCGGCTCCCCCCCTCGGCTCGCAGGGTCAGGACGGCCATGGGAACCCGAATATTGCATGA
Source organism: Kiritimatiellota bacterium (assembly GCA_013151705.1). Classification (GTDB taxonomy): domain Bacteria; phylum Verrucomicrobiota; class Lentisphaeria; order Victivallales; family JAADHT01; genus JAADHT01. The sequence continues at coordinate 3,282 of JAADHT010000135.1, forward strand.
AAATTTGAAAAATCAGAATTAACATATTCATTTTAAACAAGATATGGCTCAGTCTTGAATCTACCCCTTATGAAATAATGGAAAAAGAAGGAGTTGCACTTGCAACTTGAATTTGCGTTTTGTAATT
>JAADHT010000175.1 GCA_013151705.1 Kiritimatiellota bacterium
GCGGCTCTGGCGGCAGCCAAGGTTCAAGCCGACAGTCTGAATTTGATCGGAGAGATAAACCTGCTCAAGGCATGCACGGTGCTGGTCTCCGATTTCGCGGATGGCAACGACGATGATGAAAGTGTTCAGCAAGCCTCCGCCAACCTCACGGAAATGCAGGAACGCATCGCTTTCGTAGGTCCGTTGCTGGGAGTCGGAGCCGCGCAAATGGCCGCCAAAAACAATGGAATGCTTGAATATGATCAGGTCACCAAAGACATGTTGACGTACATCGGTTTGGTATCGGACGAAGCCATCTACGGGGACGACGAGTTTTTTAAACAGGAAATAGAAGGGTACACTTGGAGAGAAGCCTACATAAAAATGCTTTCAACCCTCGCTTATCAGAAAATGGCGGCCGCTCCAGCCATGCATCTACCCGAAGTTTCTCCTAGAGATTTTATGGATTCCGGACTCTACGACGCCATACTGTCGGAATACTGGTGCCATGACTTTCTTCGCACGCTAATCAAAAGCGATGCCAATTTCACCGGAAAATGGTGGCAGGGACTGGTCGAGTCGGTCAGTTTCATCGAGGAATCCGAATTGCTGCCTCTGTATGTGAAATACACGGGATTCTCAACTCCTTTCGACACCGCGAAGCCGTATCTCGAAGGTTTGGCTTCCGACAGACTACTGACGGTCTCCGATGAATACGACAAGGACGAGCCCGAGGACACCGACGGAATAGACAACCCGATTCCTCTAATGCGCTGGTGTCAATATGACAGCTATTGGAGCTACAACGTTCCCGGCGATCATTGGGTCGAGGGCAGCTCGCAACTCTATCTGCGACGCGGGTTGCGACCGGAATACCAATACGCCGGCCCTGTGGCTCTTATGGAATGCCAAGCCGACAATCCGAAATTCACATGGCTGACCGGAGGATACAAAGCCCAAAAATTCTCGGAGGGCGACAACATAATCGCCAAGGACGAAACGCCGGCTTCTCCCACGGTCGTGGCATCGGCCGTCGCCAAGCCTCTCGGCGCTCTGGAATCGGACGGAACAAACTACTCCCCGGTGGTGGCGGAAATGATACTCCCGGTCTTTGACAAAGCCAGATTGACTCCGGTTATGATGCCCCCCGGCGCCCATACCACGGCGATCGGCAGCAATGATTTCCAACTATACAAATTTCTAAGGTGGATGGACACCGTCGATGACCTGGACTCCGCGACTGTGCCGGATCCCTCAATGCAAAAATATCTTATCGCGTTTCAAAGGCTCAACGACCCGACTTGGCGGCACAAGGGATACAATCCCTCGTATTCATATCCCGGCTCCGGCGAGGTGGTAGAGTACGATCCCGATTCGGACACCGGCGCCGGCTATCTGCAACAACCGACGCCCCACCCCGAAGGCGCCCCGGAGGGAATGCCGAACGACGGTTACTGGTATCAACCGGAATACAATGACGACGGCGAGCTGACCGGATACTCGGATGAGATAGTTGGCATCAGGTGGACGAACGAGGACACATGCGACTACATACCACCCGGAGGAGGCCCGGGCCCCGGCGTGCATAGAGGCGGAGGCCCGGGAAAACTGCATTGATCAGTAGGTCCGTTTTGACAAAACGGACCCTGTAACCGTCGCCCGCGCATCTTGAGTTTTTTGACGCGATGACTCTATGACGCGGTATATTTATTTGAACACGGACGCAACGAACGCGCGCGAAATGCGTCAACAACATATCAGGACAAGACACAAGACACCGATGTTGGATGTTGAAAGTTCGATGTTGGACGTTCGTTTTGATCTTAGCTTAACACGTATGGGGCGGGCGAGGACGCTCCGCCCTACTTTTCACGTCTCCGTGTCCACTTCTCCTCTCCTCCGCCTCACTGGCTCACCGATTAACCGGCTCACTGCTGGCGCGAGCGCCTCGGCCAACTCGATGAACTTTTCCGGGATCAGCTCCTCGGCTCTGGCGTTCTCGCTTATTCCCAGTTGCCCGAAAACTTCCACGCATTGCTCCTTGCCGAATATGCTCGACAGTGCTTTGATCATTTTTTTTCGTCGCCGCGAAAACGCCGATCTGACGATTTTCGAGACTTTCACCCTCATTCCCGGCGGAATCGGATCGGGCAGCCGTTGAAACTCGACCAGCGCCGATTTGACGTCCGGCGCCGGAAAAAACACCTCGGGTGGAATAGTTCTCAAATATTTGACCTTGTAAACAAGTTGGATCACAACCGAAAGCGATCCGTAATTCTTCGTTCCCGGTGAGGCGGCGAAGCGGTCGGCGGTCTCCTTTTGAAGCAGAAACAACGCTTTCACGGGTGGATTGGGAAGTTCCGCGAGTTTCGCGGTGAACGGACTGGAGATGGAGTATGGCAGGTTGGCCACGCATTTCCATTCGACGTCCGCCGGATCGCGGCCGGACTCTTCCTCCGACGCCGCGAAAACGGTAGCGACGGTTTCGGCGAGATCGATTCTGCATGCGTCACCTGGAATAAGTCGAAAACGCCTCTCGTCGGCGAAAAGCGTCCTCAGATAGTCGCAAAGCCGTTTGTCAATTTCAATGGCCGCGAGTTCCGCGCCTTTGTCGAGCATCAATCGGGTCAGCGCTCCGCACCCCGGACCGACCTCCAGTACGTTGTCGCCTGGATGGATGCCGGCTTCGTTGGCGATGAACGCGAGAAGGTTGCCGTCGATCATGAAATTCTGGCCGAATCGTTTCGACGGCGAAACCCCTATTGAGTTCAACACCTCAAGTAGTTCGCTTTTTTTCATGAAAAACTGGCGTAGACGGCTTCGGCTATGAGCATATGTCCAACACTGTTCGGGTGCACTGGCTCCTGGCAATAAACATCGGGATGCTGATACTGAAGCTGCCTCATAAAAAGTTTCCGCATGTCGATGAAAGCCGTTCCGAACTCTACGCTGAGCTCCTCGAGCGCCGCGACATATGCGGGAAGCCGCTTGAGGACGTCGCCGCGGTTAGAGTCTTCGATGCCTCTGTTGAGAATTTCGACTTTCTTTTCCGGTTCGCGGGTTGTCATCATCTCGGCGAAAATCCGAACGTATCCGTGGTTTCCGAGACCGCCGAACTGCGGATCTCTACGGCCACAGTCGGTGATGCTGTCTCCGATCATCACGATTTTCGAGCCGTCTTTGATTCTAGTTGCCATTTTCGATACTCCTTATTATTCCCACCACATCGCGCGCCTCGCGCGGTTCGTGAACTCTCACCATTTCAATTTCATTAAACGCCAACCAGGCGACGCCCGCCGCCGTTCCCCACCCGCGTTCCTCCGTTGAAGGAGCGAGTCCGTCGATGGAAAGGACGTCGCCTATGAAGCTTTTCCTCGATGGTCCCATCAACAATGGAT
>JAADHT010000199.1 GCA_013151705.1 Kiritimatiellota bacterium
GTTACCGCGGTAGCGGCCTTTGACTCCGAAACAACTTGGCATCCATGAGATTCGCAATCAAAGCGAAGTTTTAAGTTATACGCAGTACTAGTACTGCGTATAACTTAAAACTTCACTTTGACAAGAAGCATTTCGGATTTTCCGCTCGCAACCATGTTCCAGCGCCTTTCAACAAACTAAGGGTTTCCTCACGTGAAAAGATGTCCTAAATGCGAATTGGATAATTTCGACCACCTCGCTCTCTGCGTGGAGTGCGGGGCGGATCTGAACGCGGAAACTCAAGACATCGAGTTGGAAACCGACAATTTTTCTCCACCTAGAGCTGGACGGTTGCAAATTTGCAAGTCGCTATTCTATCAAATCCAGCGCAATTTAGGTTCATTAACCCCACGCGTCATCAACGCGGACATATCGGAAACCCACACCGCTGTCCAACCCAAAAAAGCGAAGAGTTTATTTCGTACTTTTTTTTTAGAACTCCGAGAGGTTCTAGCGGAACTACTGCCGGCTCTACTTTCCGTAATCCCAGGATTGGGACACATATATCGAAAAAGGTTGAAAAGAGCCGGTATTTTCGCCGCGATCTACCTCATATCACTAGCGCTTGGCCTGTTTTTTTACGGACGCGCCTTTTCAAACATCTGTTTCGGGGTGATGCTCACCGCGCATGCGGTGACGATCTACGACAGCCTTCCTATTTCTCTTGATTTTTTTAATTCCTTTAGAGCTCGCATGACGACCATGGTATTAATTTTCATGGTGATCATTCTCGGATACCGCGCGCTATATAATTCAATAACGGAAAGAGTGAATGGCGCTTGGGTCGCCTTCAACGCTCCCCCCGCATTCTCATCCGGTGATTTCATATTGATAAGCAAGTCTCACGCATATAAACGAGGCGACATAATATTCTATCATGATGATGGTGGCTACATCAATCTTGAAGGACAATATGAATACGCCTACATGGGCTCAGGACTCTACGCTGAGCGAGTCTTAGGACTACCAGGTGAATCGGTCGAAATAAAAGACGACAAGATTTGGATCGACTCGAAACCTCTTCCGGAAAATATAAAACCTCTAATGAATGTGAAAATGCGAAATATGAGAATTTCCTTAGCCAAAACCGAGTATTTCGTCTATTTATCCACCACAAGCCCCAACATAAATACCTCCACATCCTTCCTCTTGTCACATAACACTATTGCTTATGATAATATACGCGGTAAGGTATTTATGGTCTACGCTCCTCTATCAAGGATGAAATTCATAAAACAGCAGGAAGCGGATCGTTAAAAAAATAAAAGGGATTTATTTAATATGGGCAGATTTGACTCGTTGGAGCTGGATGAAGAGAAGGAGACGGCGAAACCGTCTCGGCAAGAACAGCGAAAACAACCTTATGGGGAAAAACGGAAGGGGGCCGATGATTTTCTCACTATGGCTTTGGCTTCAATGCAGCTATGTGATTTCGAAAAAGCCTTGCAAATGTTTTCGCGCGCTTTGAGTTTCGACAACAACAGTCTCTCCGCATGGTTCGGACAGTTGCGCTGTCTTATTCATCTCGGGGAGTTCAAAGAGGCTACGATGTGGGCGGATAAAGCCATCGAAAACCTAGGCGAGACCCCGGAACTGCTGGCGGCTAAATCCTGCGCCTACTGCAGGATGGGAGATTTCAGCAGAGCTTACGGACTTTCAGATGTTTCCATGGAAAAGAAAGGGTCCAGTCCGTTTGTATGGCTCTGCCGCGGAGAGATTCTCCTCCAACAAAAGGGACAAAACTACGGATTCTGCTTTGACCAGGCTCTGGTCTCTCCAGGTGAATCATGGCAGATAATGGTCGAGATAGCCAGAACATACATGTTTTACGGGAAAGCGGCATCAGCCCTCACCTATCTTGAACTCGCCTTGGAGGACGCCCCCTCAAAAGCATTGGTCTGGTACGAGCTTGGCAACTGCTATGCGGATCTAGGCTTGAAAAACAAAGCTCTCAACGCTTTCGACAAGGCGGTTGAACTGGCTCCGGAAATGAAAATAGCCGAAAAAAAACGTAAAAAAATTCAGAACAGCGGTTTTTTCGAGAATATGAAGCGAAAATTTTTCGCTTAAAGGAGAATTAGATGAAATTTGCTCAGTTACTCGAAGCGGCTCGAAAAAACAAAGCCTCCGACATGCATCTTGTCGTGGGCCTTCCGCCCGCTCTAAGAGTAAACGGTGAGATAATCATGGCCAAAGGTCAAGAATTGACCTCAGACACCTTGCGCGCGCTCGTGAATGAAATACTGGCCGATAAACAAAAAAACGTTTTGAGGGATGAGATGCAACTCTGTTTCTCAATGAACAACGAAATGTACGGTCGTTTCAGAATCAGCATATATCATCGCGGCGGACATCCGGAAATGGCTGTCAGAATATGCAATCAGGAGATACAGGGGAAAAAAACACTACGACTGCCCGACGAAATCGACTCATGGCTCTCAAAACCTTCCGGTCTCATTCTAATAACCGGCCCGACGGGTGTTGGAAAAACAACGACGATGAATTATATGATTGATTATGTGAATTCAAACAGACGTTGCAAGATCGTCACTATTGAGGATCCGGTTGAATTCATCCATCCACACAAGAACGCGATCGTGATACAACAGGAACTCTTTACCGACGTCCTCTCTTTTCCATCAGCTCTGGTGCATGTCCTACGTCAGGATCCCGATGTGATAGCAATCGGAGAGATGCGTGACTATGAGACGATTTCCACCGCGCTGACCGCCGCGGAAACAGGGCACCTGGTCATAGCCACGTTGCATACGCCGGACGTCTCCCAGACGATGGAGCGAATAATTGGGGTTTATCCGCCGTCGCAGCAAAGTCAAGTGCTTGTGCAACTGGCGAATTCACTTCAAGGAGTGATTTCGCAGCAACTCGTGCAAACGGTCGACTTGAAGAGCAGAGCGTTGGCTTATGAACTGATGATTTGCAATACCGCTGTTAGAAACGTGATCAGATCGAATGAATGCTATAAGCTTAAAAGCATTTTGGAGACAGGTAGTTCGCTTGGCATGCAGACGATGGACACCTCTCTAATGAACCTCTATGAGAAAGGAATGATTTCATATGACACAATGCTTTCCAGATGCGCGAACCAAGACGAGATAAGAAAAAAATACAATAAAAACAATGTTTGACGCCAAGGATCTAAATGGTGGCGTCACGGATTCTGAAATTGTTTCGCGATTTTCGCTAGATCGAGGTTCATATCCTGAAAAAGAATAGTGCCGTCAGGGTTGACGACAATGGTTGTCGACAACTTTTCATCCGATATTTTTTCATTCCCCTCAGGCTCCACCACTTTCGGAGGCGGTACAATCTTCA
>JAADHT010000263.1 GCA_013151705.1 Kiritimatiellota bacterium
CCGCAAGCAGCAAGCAGCAAGCAGCAAGCCGTGAGCTGGAAAACTTGTAGCTTGTAGCTTGTAGCTTGTAGCTTGTAGCTTGTAGCTTGTAGCTCGAAACTCGCAGCTTGTAGCTTGCAGCTTGAAAAAGGACGCGTCAATTGAATTTCGGTGAGAAATACAGAATCGACCATATCCTGGCGGCCGCTATTTTCGCGGCGATGGTCGTGATAGCGTTCATCAACATACTCGGACGCTACGTATTCCACTACTCGCTCTCTTTCACCGAGGAGATAACGGTCAACCTGTTCGTATGGCTTACGGTCATCTGCTCGGGGATAGCCTTCGAACGCGGAGCGCATCTAGGCGTAACCATTCTCCACAAAAGATTTCCGCGCTCCATCAAACGTTTCATAGCCTTCCTTTCCGCGTTTCTAGCGGCTGCCTTGTTTCTGACGGTGGACATCATGCTACTGAAAAGCGCGAACCTCGAACGAACGCTGTTCCACTCGAAATCACCCTCCCTGGGGCTGCCGGTTTGGATATACTACTTGATGGTTGTCGTGATGACTCCCTGGGTGTTTCGGGGGATTTACCGCGAACTCCGCAAAAAATTGGCCGAAGAGGCAAAATAATAGAAACCGCGGTTCACAATATGTTTTGGAGTACAGCCTTCAGGCTGAGAGGCGAAGCCTCCTTCCCCCTACCGAGCGCCTATGCGCGGAAGGCCGTTCAACATGGGCGGGCGGGACGCTCCGCCCTACCCACCGAGCGCCTATGCGCGGAAGACCGGGCTGGAGTTTACCCGCCACAGGCGGGCCTGTACTCTAAAAACGAGCGAGAATTCTTGAATATTTAAAAATCAAGAGACGGACATATGGATGCCGCTTTTTACATTCTGGGAGTTTTTTTCATTCTGATGCTTCTCGGCGTGCCAATCGCCGTGAATCTGGGCGTCGCGGGAATAAGCGCCCTGTTCATTTTCGATCTGGGATATCAAAGCGTCGGCGTGAATTTCATATCAGGCATAGCCTCGTTTCCATTGCTGGCGATTCCATTTTTCGTGCTTTCCGGCGTGATCCTCGACCGCGCCGGATTCGCCGCGAGAATCGCGAAACTCTTCGAACTGCTGGTCAGCGGCCTGCCAGGAGGGCTAGCGATGGTCACGGTAGGCACCTGCATGTTCTGGGGCGCGCTCTCAGGCTCCGGACCGGCGACGACCGCGGCGGTCGGATTTATCCTGCTCGCTCCGATGGTCAAAAACGGCTACGACAAAAATTTCGCCGCCGCGACTATCGCGAACGCGTCGGACATCTCCATCATCATTCCGCCGAGCATAGCGTTCATCATCTACGGCAACCTCACCGGAACATCCGTCTCGGCCCTTTTCGCCGCCGGCGTTCTGCCCGGAATACTGGTCGGAGCCGGAATATTGGCAGTGGCCGCCGTCATATCCGCAAAACGCGGATACGGCAAGGCGGCACGGGGAAAAAGAGCGCCGGGCGAGCTATCGAAAGCGCTCAAAGAGTCGGTTTGGGCGCTTCTCGCGCCGGTGATCATACTCGGCGGAATATACGCCGGCGTCTTCACGCCGACGGAGGCGGCGGTCGTGGCCGTGGTCTATTCGCTCTTCGTCGGCATGGTGCTGTACCGCACGGTGCGCTTCGGCGATCTGGTGGCGATTTTCGTTGACGCCGGAGTGACGAGCGCCGTGATAATGACCATCGTCGTATTCGCCGGATACTTCTCGCTCGCCGCGTCAACCATAGGAGTAATCGACTCGCTCACCAATTTCATTCTGACTCGTTCAGCCGACGCGCTGACCACGATTCTGATGATAAACCTGCTGCTGCTCGTCCTAGGAATGTTTCTCGACGCAATATCCATATCGTATCTGATAATGCCGGTTCTTATGCCGGTTCTGGCGAAATTCGGAATCGACCCCGTATGGTACGGAGTCATTTTCATAACCGCGCTGGCGATCGGCCAGACGACCCCGCCGGTCGGAGTGAACCTTTTCACCGCCGCGAATCTAGCGGAGACCGACATCGACTCCGTCTCGAAGGCGGTCGTTCCGTACGTCTGCGCGAATGTCGCGGCTTTGGTGATACTCTCGCTGTTTCCCTCCATATCCCTCTTTCTACCGCAACTCCTCGGCTTTTGAAAGCCGCGGTCAAATCGGGGAACCGACGCGGTAACGCGGTGGAAGTAGGGTGCCCCTTCAGTGCGACATTGGGAGCCAGACGGCTATGCCGCCGTCATCGCCACCGAGCGGTAGCGGTCGCGAAAGGGGATGGTCCCGGCGAGACCGCCCTACTTGTCGACGGACGTTCCGCCGCCGATTTGCAATACCGTCCTGAAAGGAGCGGTCTCCCCTCCACCGCGTCACCGCGTCAAGAGGAAGTTCCGGAGCTCGTGAATCGTGCTCGGAGCCGAGGGGGGAGGATCGCTGGAGAACGAGTCGGGAGAATCCGGAACGCTTGAAACCAAGGCAGCCAACGCGTCCGCTCCGTCCTCGCTCTCCTCGGCGACCACGACGATGTGTCTTTTCGGCTCCGCGCCCTTCGTTTCGGCGAGCGCGAACTTATCTGACACAGCGTCCATAAGCGAGTCCCACGGCGAGAGTTTGGATGTTTCGAGATAGGTTATGCCGCCAGTCAGGCGGAAGTGGACCGACGCGTCGGCCAATGGGCTAGTCGGCAGCGTGTACACGAACAAATTCGCCCGTCCGGCAGTTTCGCCGTAATCGACGAAGTCCCGGAAGTAATCAACATCCGACCGCGAAAATCCCGACTCCGACGAAACAAGAAGCGGAATATCCAAATCCGAATCAGAAGGATAGAGACCGGCATCGCCCAGAAGCAACGCCAAAACAGATGATACGGAACGGCTCACATCGTCCAACCGTCCGAGGTTTTTGAATTCGGAAAGGAAAACACTCCGATCAGCGGAATCCCTTCCCGCCTCGTCCCCGACCTCCATTCGACCGCCGATTTTCCATGCGACGCCATCAATTTTCATTGGACAGTTCATTCCGCGGAAATTAAACCTTGAAAACGCTTATTCAAAAAAATAAAGCGGTTTTTCTTGATTTTTTTATGAATTGGTGTCTATTCATGGTGATATTCGGGAATTTTCAACCCCGCGCGGTTTTCCAGCGACCCAAATTCAAGAGATGCGGGAGCGGGCCGAAAAATCAGGAATTCAGGAAATGCCAGAGGAAATTTCGACAAAAGCGGTTGAGAATGTTTTCCAGAACACGACGATCAAAATCATCAGCGGCGTGATGCGCGGAGCGGAGATACCCGTGCGGAAATCCATGATGACACTAGGCCGTTCCAGCGAATCCGATATTCAGATACACGACACGATGATATCGCGC
>JAADHT010000051.1 GCA_013151705.1 Kiritimatiellota bacterium
GGTTTTCTTACCTTGATCTGTTGGATATTCCTTGCTGGATATTGGATATTCAATTTACTGACCCATTACGAACCAGTGAATAATCAATCAACGACAAAAGCTCCAAGGCAGGAGCGAAATGGGCGGGCGAGGACGCTCCGCCCTACTGGGAACCCTCGGGCGGAGACTGTCCCCGCGCACGTTCATCGCGGGTAGGATGTTCATTCCAGCCAGTCGTTCTATTCGCGCGGAACGTACGGTCGGCGAAATGTCGCCCTGGAAGAAGCGACTTACCATTTCCGCAAGAATCGCGGACGTGTTGGCAGGTTGAAGGTCCGCGTCAATTTAGTATATTTTTCAAGGGGTAGCTTTTATGACGACAACAAATCTTGCATATTCGCCTAGGCGGCGTAGATTACCGAGACTCTGAGGGGCGCTTCACAAAAAAAACGCGGAAATCAACGGACAAGTATCATTAGGAGTGTGTTATGAGGAAATTATTGAAAAACTGCCGAATAGTATCCCCCAACGTCGAAGTTGAAAACGGTTGGATTTTAATCGATGAAGACGAAATCGAATCAGTTTCGGAGGGAGACGCTTTTCCGCAAGCCGACGAAATGATCGACGCGGCTGGCATGACCGCGCTGCCGGGATTCATCGACATTCACTCGCATGGAGCTATGGGACATGACGTGACGACCTGCGGGCCGGAGGGAATCCGCATGATAGCCGAAGCGAAAACGAAAGAAGGCGTGACTACTTGGATTCCCACGACTTTGACTCTCCCCGAAAAGCAACTTGCCGAGGCTATGCGCTCAGTGGCGGAATATATGGACAATCAACTCTTCGCCAAAACACCTGGAGTCCATCTTGAAGGTCCGTTCGTCAATTCGAAATGCGCGGGAGCCCAAAACCCCGATTTCATTCGCCCTCCCGACATAAAAGAGGTTTTGAGACTTAACGAAATCGCGAAAGTCGCGATAGTAACATTCGCTCCTGAAATGGACGGTAGCTTGGAATTGGCCGCGAAACTCGCGCAAAACAGTATAGTCGGCTCATGCGGACACAGCGCGGCGACCCGCGAGCAGATCTTGGCCGCGAAACTCGCGGGCGCATGCCATTTGACGCATTTCTGCAACCAGATGTCGCCTCTGCACCACCGCGACATCGGGATGGTGGGCTCCGGACTTCTAGACGACGATTTCTTCTTGGAGCTGATATGCGATAAAATACATGTCTCGCCAGCAATGGTCTCACTCATCTTCAAATCGAAGAAAATCGATTCGGTGGCGTTGATCACTGATTCCGTAGGCCCCTCCTGGCTGCCCGACGGCGACTACGAGATTGGCGGACTCCCGATCACGGTTTCCGGAGGAGAGGCGCGTTTGCGATCCAATGGAGCTTTGGCGGGCAGCACGCTTAAATACAACATCGCCTTGAGGAACGCCCGCGAGATTACCGGCGTTCCGTTGTCGGAACTGGTCAAAACCTCCTCGTTCAATCAAGCTGCCAGGTTAGGATTGAAGGGCCTCGGAGAGATAAAAGCCGGATTCAAAGCGGATTTGGCGTTGTTGGACGACGATTTCAACGTCAGGCACACTTTCGTCGATGGAAAACGCGTTTACGAGACGTGATTGAATGATTGAAACAACTTGTTCCCGCTTCTTCGATGAAAAGATGCCATGGATTTGAACTTAACCGGCTATTGCCGAGGTTTTTCATAACCACAAAGACTCAGAGACACAAAGAAAAAAATGATGAAACGTAACGATTCACCACCAAGTCGCCAAGAGCGCCAATGTTCCGCTTTTCACTCTCCGAATTTGTGTATCGGAGAGTGAAAAGCGGAACAATTAGTGTCGATTTGCTGAAAGTCCTTCTAGAGGCCCTTGGAGGACGAAGGATGAAATTCGTGGCTAAAAATAGACCTGAACTGTAACGATGAAACAAACTTTTTGTCTTCGTGGTTAAAACAACAAATTCCTATATGATTGAATTATGAGTAAAGCCAAAAAGAGTTCCCGGGGCGTTTCGGACACTCCAAAACCCCGATACCGCTACCATCCCGACCAAGCTTGGACCTGTATCGGCTGCGGAAAATGCTGCACGATGTGGGACATTCCCGTAACCCGCGAGGAAAAGGAGCGCATCGAGGCTCTGGAGATTCCGGAATTCAACTTTGAAAAAGAGCGTTTTTTCATACCATACAAACGGTTTGGAGGACTGTTTATGATAAAAAAACGCGACGAAAAATGCGTTTTTCTCGGTTCCGACGGTCTTTGCGTCATCCACAAACACCATGGAGAAGCGGTGAAGGCGCTCGCATGCAGACTCTACCCTTTACATATTCTTCAGTGGGTCGATGGAGAGGTTTCCGCCTCATTCCGATTCGATTGCAACGCGGTTTTGTTGAACGAGGGAAGAAAAATATCGGAACATGAGGGTGAAATATTCAAACTATTGTCGGAACTGCGTCAAAGCGACGCCCAGTCGAACGCTAAATTCACCTCAACGCGACTGAACCCTCAACCACCACTGGGTAACATGCGCGAGGTCGCCGCGGTGTACAGAGAGATTCTTCTTCGAAACGACCATAGCCTTGGCGTCAGACTCCACTATGCGATTTGCCTGCTCGAATTCCATACATCCAAATTCGGAATCGGACATGTCGCGAAACTCGATGATGAATTCAGGACGGACGCTCTGGATTATATGGAGTCCCATGCCGACGAATTCGAATACGCCATATTCGATGCTGAACCGTCCAATAAAATCCATGAGATGATATTCAACTACCTGCTTTCGGGATTCGCCCGCGTCGACGAGGAGGTCAGATCCAAATCCTTCCTGACGGGAAGGGTTGGAAGAATCGTTCCCATTCTAAAGTTCATTATGAGCAAAGGCTCGCTCCGCACCTTGAGCCGGGAATATCCCGACACCTCCGGCTTGTCCGCTTTCAACGCGCTGGAACCTGCCGTTCTCGACTGGGAGTCCCATGCGCTACTCGAACGCTACATCTCCGTTCAACTGTCATCTCTACATTTCTGCGGAAATCCCGGACCTACCCTGACCTTCGAGGAGGGAGTGAGACATTTGGTGTTGGCGATTGTCGTCACGGTTTCCATCGCGGCGTTCCACTCCGCCGAAGAATCCGGACGTTTGAAAAAAACGGAAAATTCTAAAGGGGAACGGCTCTTCGTAAACGTCAAACACACGACGGCCGCTTTAAGAATAGTCGACCACACGTTCTACCACTCGCCGTTTTTCGGATTGCGACATGTGAGGAGGATGACGAAGTGGCTTATTTCGGAACGGAACCTTTCTCCCATTCTCAAACTGCTCGATGGTCCGTTTCCAGAGACG
>JAADHT010000131.1 GCA_013151705.1 Kiritimatiellota bacterium
TTCTTGAAGCCGCGTGAACAACTTTTTTGCGTTAACGACGGGGCAGTTTTTTGGGGAAGTAAACTAAACTAACCTATCCTAACCGATGGCGCAAGTTTCGGGGGGCACTTCCTTATGAACTGAATCTAAAGTTGAAGTCATCAGCCATACTTTCTGATTTGACTATGAGTTTCACGAAGGGGGGCGTATTCGTATTCCGCGGCTTTCGCACCATCCCGTCCATCCATGAAAAGAGCGGAAATTTCAATATTCACGCTAATGCTTTTTAGTGTTTATCATCGAATGGACCTCGATGTTCCCCTACAGCGGAGGGGCGACTACGCCCCGCGAAGATGGGCGGGCGTGGACGCTCCGCCCTACCAATCACGTCTCACGAATCTTCACCCAAGCTTCCTTCTGAATTCCAGCAACGCTTTTTCATAACGTTCTTTGTCGCCTTTTTTAAAACAGCGCTTTTCCTTCGCTTTGGCCATTACGGCCGACACCGTCTTCAAAAGCGAGTTGACCGAAGAGCGCATATCGTCCTCAATGGATTGGAGCCCGGTGCTGAGGCCGGGGACACCTTTGTTGGAGAGACTCAAATCCGAGAAAAAAGGTTTGCTCTGGTTGTTCAATATGGTTATTTGGGTGTTCAAAACGGCGAGAGTGGCTCCCATCATATTGGAGAGCAACTCCAGGAATACCGCTAAAGACTGCGTTTGCCTGGCCGTCGCGCTGGTCTCCAACGCGCAGGCTAATTCGAAATTGGTTTTGATAGCCTCGTCCAAAAGCTGCACGGCTTTGTCGTACACTTGAAGCCGGTCCGCCCTCGTCAGATTTGAGACGTCGCTGCTCAATATTTTAAAGACGATCTCGCATGCGGCGTCGAGTTTGGCCGCCAAAGGCGGAGCGTTCATCGATATGAGATGATTGTCCTCGTGTTTTTTGGAGGTGATCCTACGCAGCCCTTTAGACAAAGCGTCAATCACGCCTTTATCCATTTTTCTGCGCGTTATGTTCACTATCTGTTTTATGCTCATCTAAATTTTCCCGATTATTTCAAACTATGATATGGAGCCAGTCGCAAAAGTCTGAGCGAACCGTGTCGCGAGCGGATGAGGCGCGGACTTCGCTCAGACTTTTGCAATTGGCTCAACGGACTTTACTTTGTTTTTCCCCCGATGCAAAATTTTTTCATAAAAATTGTGCGAATTTGGAAGAACGCGGGTGGCTGTGAAACCCTTGGAGGTTGCTAAGCCATGGGAGACACCAGCGTCATCGCGGTGTGCTATGAGCCTCCGTCGCGTTGTTTGTTAGTGGGATGAGTTTGAATCGACATCCTTTTTTTGTAATCCCTCAAAATACGCGCGTAGGCGTTTGGAAACAACTCCGCCGCTTTTTCAAGGTGCTTGAGCGCTTCGTCATGCTTTCCCAAAACCGCTTCGGACAAAAATAGATGGTAATAGACGCTCGAACGCTCCGGGGAACGTTTGAGGGCTTCTTTGAAGAAATATTCCGAACGCCCCCAGTCGCGCTCGCTCTGCGCTAAATTGCCGGCGCAAATCCAAGGAAACGGAGAGTAGGGCGCCGCTTCCACGCAAACATTCAGCGCCGCGTCGACTTCGGCGTTTGATGGCGAGGTGGGCCGCATGCTTCCAAGCACGCCGACTCCGCATATGGTCATCAATCTGTTGAGATTGGATTCGACACGCCATCTGTTCATGGACATCGCGAACGCTGAGACGGCCAAGATGGCGGAGGCGGCCAGGCATACGGCGCGCGCTGGAGAGCGAGTGGCGGTGGCGTCGGATTCGTTTTCAGTGGAAGACGCGTGATCGATTTTGTTTTCTGACGGTTTATCTTCCGTTTCGTGGATTTCAGAAGTCCTGTCAAGCAGGAGAATAAGCACCACGGCTATTCCGAGAGAGCCAGGGACTTGAATATTGAAATCCGCGAGAGAGTGGAGGCACCAAGCCAGCCAGCCCGCGAGAATCGCGGTGCGGCGCCAGTCGAACAATCTATTTGCCCGATGTCTCCAGGCGAATAGAAAAGGAGCGACGATGATCCATACGGACGCCAATAGACCGGCGATGCCTGTTTGGGAAGCGAAACTCAGAATGAAATTGTGCGGGGTGTGCGGGGATTCGCTTCCGGGAACCCGTTTCATCCGCATATACTCATGGAAAAAATCCCCCCAACCGACTCCGGCGAAAGGATGAGCGAAAAACATCCTGACGGCGGCGAGATAGTAGTCGAATCTGAAATACATCGACTTCAGACTTCTCGCCAATATGTCCGTGAAAAGAAAAGGAATGACTAGCAAAAGAGCGGCCGCTCCTCCTATGAGTTTCGTTTTGGTTTTCAAGGGCGCCAAGGCCACGGCCGCGAAAATCGCGGCGGAGGCGGCGACGAACGCACCGCGGCTGTTCGTGTGGCGGAATACGAACAACATCATTCCCAGAGCGGGAACGATAACCACAAACGAAATGATTCGCTTGCGCCCCTCCGGAAATTTAGTCAGTGTCAACGTCATGATAGTGAGAGCTGTGAAAGCCAGCAAAAAGAATCCGACACCACTCAGCCCTATGGAAGGCGACATATAGAGCAGAAAAATCCCGAACGTGGAGATCGCCGTTTTCAGCGAGGACGATTTTGAGAGGATCGCCCAGACGCAGATGGGGATGGTTAAAATGAGATGGGCGGCGAGGCTGTTGCAGATGGAGAATGTCGCGAAGACGCGGGTTTCGCGGAGTCTCGACAACATGTTCGCGCTGACTTTCGCGCCTGACGCCATTTCTTTGGCGTAGACGTAGTTGAGAGTCTCTTCAAATCCGGAGAAATACTGGTTCAATCCGAGGAGCGAAATAAGAATGGTGGAAGCGAGCACCGCGTTGACGTACCACATACCCGCCGCGGGCTTCAACG
Organism: Kiritimatiellota bacterium; assembly: GCA_013151705.1. Classification (GTDB taxonomy): domain Bacteria; phylum Verrucomicrobiota; class Lentisphaeria; order Victivallales; family JAADHT01; genus JAADHT01. Next base: position 2,905 of record JAADHT010000131.1, read on the forward strand.
CCAGAATTTGATGTATCGCCAACGCCAGGCACGCCACGCCGAGAAAAAGATTCAGCTGTATCAACGGAAAATCGAGCGTGCTGGCATTCAAAAAGCCGACCAGCGACGCCAGAAGCAGAAGAATCCACGACAGCGCCAATGAGAGGCCGGCGTTTGTTTTGAATCCTTTCCGCGAGAAAAATTCGCGGACAACCACTCCGGCCAGAAGAGTGGCTGAAAACAGCGTGAAAATGAAATAAGGCCAACTGAAATAGAGCAACTCCATCCAAGATGTCGGCATTGTGGTGGCGGTTTCCGGCAATCCCGCCATCATTCCGAATTTCAGCGGCAGGATGAAAACCAGAACCACGGAAAGTCCAGCTAGAACGTCGGTTGCGTGGTCAATTTTCTTTTTCTTAGTTTTTTCCGGCATATTCAACCTGAATAAAAAAGGTGCCC
>JAADHT010000015.1 GCA_013151705.1 Kiritimatiellota bacterium
TTGCCGGAAGAAGTTTATCGCGAATACTATGGCGGAAAAAGAAATGTCTCGCTCATTTCCGACTTTCGGGAGATTGACTTCGGGAAGTTCGACGGAGCGGTTGTCGCTTCCGGGAATCCGGAACCGGCTGAAGCGGAAATACCGGTTCTGCGAATACTGATTCCCGAAACTGGAGGAATTGTTGTTGGAATAGGTTGTCGGAAGGGAGTTTCCAGGGATGAGGTGGCGGACGCCGTCGAAACGATGTTGAGCTCCAACTCCTTGAAAGTGTCGGATGTGGATTTTCTGGCCAGCTGCGATGTGAAGCGGAACGAAAGCGGGCTTTTGGAATTCGCCGCCGCCATTGACGCTGAAATAAGATTTTTCAGCGTCGATGAACTGAAAGGTATCGAGGTGCCGACGCCTTCCGAGCGCGTGAACGAGCGGATCGGATGTCCCAGTGTTAGTGAAGCGGCCGCTCTGGCGGCGTCCCAAGGGCGTTTGATAGCGCCAAAACGGAAATTCGAAAGGGTTACTGTCGCCTTGGCGGAACGACAAGGCGGGCGGAAAAGGAAAAGCTGTAAATGAAAAATGAAAAGTCAATACGCGTCGTAGGAATAGGACCGGGTACTTCGAGGCATCTCACGCCCGCCGCCGCGGAAGCGATCGCGTCGTCGGACGTCGTTGTGGGATATGTCTCGTACGTGGAGATGGTTTCGGATTTGATAATCGGCAAGGAGATTGTTTCAACGGGAATGACGGGCGAGGTTGAACGGTGCCGCGCGGCGGCGCGTTTCGCTGCGGAGGGACGTCGCGTCGCGTTGATCAGCTCCGGCGACGCGGGGATCTACGGAATGGCTGGACTGCTTTTCGAATTGTTGGAAAACGATGATTCGGCCATTGAAATAGAGGTTGTTTCAGGGGTGACGGCGGCCTCCTCGGCGGCGGCTGTCCTGGGAGCGCCTTTGATGAACGATTTCGCGACGCTCAGTCTTTCCGACCTTATGACGCCCGCTGAAATTATAAGGGACCGGGTTTCGGCGGTTTCGGCGGCCGATCTTGTTTGCGCGCTCTACAATCCCGCGAGCCGCAGAAGGAGAACGCTTCTTCCATTCGCCCTCGAACGATTCGCGGAAAACCGCGGTCCCGACTTGGTATGCGGCATGGTTAAAAACGCCTCGCGGGTTTCTCAGGAGGTCTGGATGGGAAGGATATCGGACTTTCCCGTCGAGCGAGCGGATATGTCCACCGTCGTGATAATCGGCAATTCCCATACAGAGATCATCGACGGGCGTATGGTGACTAAAAGAGGCTACAAGTTATGAGCGGCGACACTGGCAGACCGGCGTTTTGCGTGGCCGCTCCGAGTTCCGGCGGCGGAAAGACGACCGTGGTGCTGGGACTGCTCGCGTCTCTGAGAAGGCGCGGGTTGAAAACGCAACCGTTCAAATGCGGGCCGGACTACATCGACGCCGGGTTGCATTGGAACGCCTGCGGAGTGGAGTCCGTCAATCTCGACACTTGGATGATGGGCGGCGAGGACTCCGTGGTTCGCTCGTTCCGCAAAGCCGCCGGGCAATCGGACTGTTCGGTAGTGGAGGGTGTCATGGGCATGTTCGACGGAGTCGGCCGCGGTGGAATCGAAGGAAGCACCGCGCATGTGGCGAAAACCCTTTCCCTGCCGGTGGTGCTGGTGGTGAACTGCCGCGGGATGGCGGGATCCATCGCCCCGCTCGTTAAAGGATTCGCCGATTTCGATCCAGGCGTGACGATTGCCGGGGTAATAGCCAACAAGGTTGGCTCGGAGAAGCATGCCGAACTTCTTTCCGAGGCCTTGCGGGAAAGCGGTCTGCCACCGCTTCTAGGATTTCTGCCGAGAAATCCGGAGTGGAGTCTGCCCGAAAGGCATCTCGGATTGGTTCCGGGAGTGGAGAGCGGCGTTGATGAGAAGTGGTTCGAATCGCTCGCGGACGCTGTTGAAAAACATATAGACATCGACGGATTGTTGGCACTGCGTTCGAGTCCGTCGCCGATCGCCGTCGAATCGGGCGGTCTTGGGCGGTCCAGCGACGCTCGCGGTGGAAAACCCGTTCTAGCGTATGCTAAAGACGCCGCGTTCCATTTCTATTACAGGGAGAATCTGGAAATGATGATCGAAGCCGGAATCGAACTGGTTCCGTTTTCTCCATTGACCGACGATTCCATTCCGGAAAACGCGGACGGGCTCTATATCGGAGGCGGATTTCCGGAAATGTTCGCGGAACGCTTGTCGCGGAACGTTTCCCTGCGCGAATCGATACGGGTTTTCGCCGAAGCCGGCGGCGCGATTTTCGCGGAATGCGGCGGCTTCATGTATCTTGGAGAATCCCTTGCCGACCTTTCGGGAACCGAATTTCCCATGTGCGGGGTCGTTGCGGGAAGTTTTAGAATGGAACCCCGCCTTCATCGGCTGGGATACGTGGAGATCGAACTTCGAGAGGAGTCGCTTTTCGGAAAAGCGGGAACCGTGGTCAGAGGGCATGAATTCCATTGGTCCTCGTTTTGGCCGCGCGAAAACAGCGGATCGGCTCCCATGGGCCGGCTTCGCAAACCAGGCGCGGCCAGCGGCGAATGGAAACCGGCGGGTGTCCGCGTGAAGGACACTTGGGCGAGCTTCGCTCATTTCCATTTCGCGTCCAACCCTGATTGCGTTCTCAATTTGAGGGAGTGGCTTCTGTCCAAGCGCGTTTAACGCCAAAGCGGTGTGCGCGCGGCCAATTTTCAATTTTGAATTCGAACGTCCAACATCGAACGCTCAACATCGAACTTCGAATGGTAAAACCGGCGGGTGCTGCGTTTCTTCATTCGACGTTGAATGTTGAACGTTCGTTTTCCTTTCGGAGAACATAAAAGTCTGCGGCGGCGATTAGCCGTCCGTAGAACTGATCTTGTTCGGTTTTGTTTTAAGCTCCATTCTGATTTCTTTTTCTACTTGTTCAGAAATATTACTTCTGATAAAAGTAGGCCAATCTATAAGCATAATGATCCACATCCCATCCTGTTTTTGGTTTAGACTTATTTGGAATGAACCATTGACCTCTTTTCTCCACCATATATTATTCTCTTTCTCTTGTTTTAATTTAAATTTTTTTGCAATCTTTTCAACAATATGCGGAATATCAATTTCTTTATCAACTTCGATTATAACTTTTGTCCAATTTGGTTTTTGCATCCCGGGTTCTCTAATATACAAGGTTCTCACGTGCCCATCGCATCCAAAAAGAAAAATTGATATTAGTATTAGAATTGCTGTTAATGCTTTCATTTTTTATTACGACCGAACATAAAGTTCTCCTACGGCTGAATGACACCGATCATTACTC
>JAADHT010000289.1 GCA_013151705.1 Kiritimatiellota bacterium
GCTTCGGCATTGAATTCTCGGCGAAAAAACGCGGCCTCACACTCGAAATAAGTGTCCACATGGCTGCGAGACCTTTTCGAACAGGGTCTAGACCCCGCTCGAAAAGGGTCTAGTACCTGTATCTTGGCATTTTATCGTTTGTGGTATTATTACCCGACATTAAAATGTTTGACATCTCGCTGGGTTGCGGACGAGCTAGATAATGTCAAATATTAAACCTTCAGGTTAATATTACAACATTCATTTTAGGAATTGCATTTTTAAGAAAAAATTCCAACTTGTCGTTTCAGCGGACGGCGAACCGCCTCTTGAATATTTGGTTGTGGTTTTTTGGTTATAGCCTTGCCACTTTGGAAAGGGGATCGTCGTCAGCGTCGCAATAACCTTGATGCAAATGACGCACCCACCCCTCCGCGTAATCGTGTTTTCCGGACAATTCACCAATTCGCGCGCATTGTTCGACCATAGTGTTCAAATACGAGTCCAATCCTTGACTGACGTCAAGCCATTCCTTTTGACTTTTGTGCTTGGAAAGCATCTCGCGTTTGCGCTGAATGAATGTGGAAACATCAACGTAAACATCCACCTCGACAGGTTTGCGGAGAGGGGTGCTCAATCCGTATGGAATGGTATGGTAAAGCACAACCGGCTTAGTTATCGGAGGCAGCGGAGGGATCGTCGGGAAGTTGCGCATTCCGCGAGAGAACGCCGCCGACACGGCCAATCGACACGCGTTCGAATGATCCTCCATATATTCGAAAGGGTAGTGAGTGAGGAGAATATCAGGAGCCACCTCTCGCATCACCGCCCCCATCTTAGCCAGTAGTTCTATATCATAAAACACCTCGAGATCGTACGCTATGCTTTCATGATACACGGCACCGACCAGTTCGGCGGCTTCGATCGACTCGCGTCTTCGAATCGAAACGATCTCATCGACATCCAAAGAATCGGTGCCGCAGGAACCATTAGCCACGTTCATGTAATGGATTTCGTAACCCCGCTCCTTCAATCTCATCAATGTTCCAGACATCATAAACTCAATGTCATCCGGATGGCAGCCAACAGCGAAGACGACTTTGCTCATATCACATCATCCTGTTTTTATAGTCAATTCCAATTTAGCGACCACACTACCCGCGTCCCGAACTTTTCCTTTTTTCAGATGCGGATATAACCTACATTTGAATCAGCCCCTTTGCAATACCCGTTTCCGAAAATCCTAAAACATGGAAGCGAACCGCAAAAGACTGAGAACAAGCCCATCATCACTCCCACATATCCCAATTATTCAATATCGCAAGTTTCCTTAATCCTCAATGGTCGTAACCTTCCTCGCTATTTCAGTCCATCTGTCAAACCGTGAAGGTTGAAATTCACATGCGCTGGTGTCAAGAAGCACAATTTCAAGGGTGCAACCATGGTACTCGGCAACTTCAACAGTGTGTCTCAAATATTTTTCAACACTTTCCGGGCAAAACGTCCCACCTTCCTTCCAAGATTGCGGTGTTGTCGTGTTGCATCACAATCAATCCGGACTAGTTTAAGGAGGGTTCGGCACATAACGACCTTCAGCCAGCGCCTATTCATAAAGTTTATACGCACGCCTGAGACGCATAAACCTGCGCCGTGCCTCTAAAACTCGGATCGCGGTGCCGAACTCGCGCCATAGGCGGATAAACCTTTTCAAGCAGTGTCTAAATGGGAAAATTTTATTCGATGAAAACGATAACCAGTTCCAAAAATCCGGGTGTCAAACTCGCGAAGTCGCTTCGTTCGCGGAACAAGCGCGAAAAAAGCGGACTGACCCTGCTCGAGGGATACCGCGCCGTATCCCGCGCTTTGGAATGCGGAATGGAGTTAGACACCTGCTACTATTGTCCCGCTCTGTTTCTGGGAGAAAACGAGATCCCGTTGATTAATAAAATAGCGCGGTCGGGCGCGGAAATAGCGGAAGTCGAAGACCACATCCTGCGAGCGGCGACCTACCGCGACCGGCCGGAGGGAATTCTGGTGGTGGCCAAAACACGCTCGCATCCGTTGAGCGACCTGCCGATCGTTGAAAACGGACTGTATGTAGTCGCCGAATCAATCGAGAAACCCGGAAATCTGGGCTCGATACTGCGTTCCGCCGACGCCGCCGACGTCGATGGAATGATACTTTGCGACAAAAAAACGGATCTCTACAATCCCAACACAATCACCGCCAGCACCGGCGCGCTCTTTTCCGTGAAAATAGCGGATTGCTCGAGCGAGAAAGCCAGCGAATGGCTGAAAAAAAACAAAATAGCGACTATCGCGGCCACCCCGGAGGCGGAAAAGGTCTATTACGACACCGATCTAACGGGCGGAGTCGCCTTCGTCGTCGGCGCCGAACAATACGGGCTCTCCGATTTCTGGAAGGAGCGCGCGGATATCAATGTCAAAATCCCCATGCTGGGCTACATCGACTCGCTCAACGTCGCCACCGCCGCGACAGTCGCGCTCTTCGAGGCCGCCCGACAGCGCGCGACGAGACAGGACAAGGCGGAATGGTGAAAAGTGGAATTTCGCGTCAAAAAATGACGTTCAAACAATATCCGTGAAAAATCCGAAGAGATTTTTACGGATACAGGAGTAACACATGATTGAAAAAAATGCGCTTTTTCTTCCGAAAACCACTTGACTGCACCGTCATAAGCTAGTATATTCTCCACGTTCGAAAATCAAACGTCCAAACGTCCTTCTATGAGCTTGTTTGTCAAGTCCCAAAGCGTTTTTTTACATAATTTGACAATAAAAATCTTATCCTCTCACTTTTCAATAAAAGGTGTTTGACGCATAACTCCTTTGTTTTCAAATGATAATGAAATTAGGGCTTGCTGAAAAAGTCCTAAAAAGCTAAAAACTCGATGAATCATCCTATGAAATACGGTCCGTATCCGTAACTTTTCATAGCGAAGGCGATAAACATCGACTTGAGACGCCCACCTGTGTGCGTCCATATACTCCAGAGGAGCGTTCGAGGCGATAAAAAAAGACAAAAAAACTCGAGAAGACTCGTTCCAACCTTCGACAACCACTTCTCCAAATTCAACACCAGGAATATCATCGCTATCCACGTCTCGGACGTTGAACTGAGCTTGGCTTTTATAAGATCCAACCCGTATTTGCGTTTTCCCTGACCGAACTTCCCTTCGATCGGGATTCTGTCTATTTCTCCTTGTCTCGCCTTTTCACGCTTTTCTTTGAGTTCGGATTTATTGGCGTCGTTCTCCTTTGGAGGTCGCCCCGGAGGTTTTCCGGAAAAGCGGATATCCTTGCTTTTGAGATACGCCCGGTTGTTCCTGGTTCCATATAT
>JAADHT010000090.1 GCA_013151705.1 Kiritimatiellota bacterium
GCGCGCAATGGAGTTGAAGACCTCATTAAGCCGTGCCACACTCACTCTGTCTTTATATTTCGCAAAATCATCCATAAAGGTGATAATCAGATCATCCAGTATTTCAAGACATAAATTTATGTTCCTGTTATTACAGTACGAATCGACAACCTCCGGCAATCCCCCTATTAACTGAAATATCTTGAACAGTCTGACCGCTTTATGGTGCAAAGCGTCGGTAAGCGGATTATCCGGATTGCCGTTTTTTATCTTCTCCAGCAGCAGATCTTCTCCAAGCGGTGTCAGAAACTCAACAAAAGACATTGGATACATAAAAACAGATGTTATTCTTCCCACCCCCATGGACGGGATCTGTTCAAGTGCAAACTCCAGCAGTGAACCGGTAGCTATTAAGTGTAGATCAGACAGTTTCTCGTAAAAAAACCTTAATGATGATATAGCTTGGGGACATGATTGTATTTCATCAAAAAAGAGCAGTGTCTTTCCCGGGATTATCTCTTTATTGTAATACGCTGACAGATTCTCGCATAAAACATCCGGGCTCAACGAGACATCAAAAAGTCTGCGGACATTGGAATCCTCTTCAAAATTCACCTCAAGAAATATATCAAACGTTTTGGCTAATTCCCTTACGGAATAAGTCTTGCCGACCTGCCTGGCACCGCGAATCAACAGCGGTTTACGCCTGTCACCGTTCTTCCATTCCATCAAAATTTTATCAATATCTCTTTTCATTGTATGCTCAGTATCACTACCGCCCTCTGTTTAAAGTAAAAATATAATAGAAACTTTCAAAATTACAAGGTTGTTTTTGATTTTTTTCTCAAAAAAGAAAGGTTGATTGCGACTGGCCGCCAAATTGACCGGACTTAATCCAAATTTTTGTTGATTCGGGATATTGCATCGCCAAAGCGGAGACGTAGATTGTCGATGGTGGGTAATCGCAGGTGTCTGCTGAAAATCGGAAGAAAAAAAATCATTTCGTATGAGAAGAATATGCTGAAGGAAAAAGACATCTCAAACCGCGACAAGGTGGCGGGACAGCGTTTCTACGTGCTTTTCAGCACATTCAACGCGTTGTCGTTCATTTGTCTCGCGGACAGTTTCCACAAATTCCTCAAGCATTGGATGATCGACCGCGAGTTGAGGAAAAATGGAGCGTTGTGGGCAAAAAAAAGCCCGACCGCGTCGGTCGGGCATACGAATGGAACGAAGATCTATGTCAATCAAACCAAGTCCGCTCGAGGCGGGGGCAAGGCTGATAACGATTAGAGCGAAACGAACACGCGGAAGTTGCCTGGAGGCTTCGTGTACCATTGATTATATCACATCCTCAAAGTGTTTTCAAGTGGCGAAACGGAATTTAGCCGACTAAACAGGGGGCGCTGGTTGTATCGATGCGGAACGCGGTGTAGGTTTCCGGCCTTGTGCTTCCAACAGCGGACAGTGGATTTAAGTTTTGCCGCACACGGATATTACGTTTTTCACAAAGGTTCCAAATCAATAGAGTTTATGAGTCGCAAACCGAAAAAACAGATTGAAGAGCGTTTGTTGGACGGCTTGAAGTCGCCGAACGCCCTGAAAACGTTTTCCGTTGATGAGAAAATCCGGCTGGCGCGCGAGATTCGCGACGAGCTGGTGGACGTGGTTTCCACCAATGGGGGGCATTTGGCGCCCAATATGGGAGTCGTCGAGTTGACGATAGCCCTACATTCGGTTTTCGACACTCCGAAGGATAAATTGATTTGGGATGTCGGACACCAGGGATATGTGCACAAAATGTTGACTGGCAGACTTGAGGCCTTTCGCACTCTGCGTCAAGATGGAGGATGCCTCGGGTTTCTATCACGGGACGAGTCCGAATACGACGTGTTCGGCGCCGGCCATGCGGGAACCGCGATTTCCGCGGCTTTGGGTGTCGCGGTGGCGCGCGACAAGAGGGGAGGGGAGGAGCATGTCGTCGCCATAGTCGGAGACGGCTCGTTGAATTGCGGAATTTCACTGGAGGGGCTGAACAACGTCGAGGAATGCACGCGGCGGCTGATCATCGTCTTGAACGACAACAAAATGTCCATCGCGCCTAATGTGGGCGCGATGGCCAGGTATTTGCACAAGCTCATTTCAGCTAGATCATACAATTGGTTTAAAGCCTTCGCTAAAAAACTGGTGCGTTCGATTCCGTTGATAGGTGATGAGATCACCTGTAAAATATCCAAGCTCGAGGAGGCCGCTAAAAGCGTTTTCGTGCCGGGAGTTTTTTTCGAGGAGTTGGGGCTCCGATATCTGGGGCCCGTCAACGGTCATGATATCCGCGCCATGATGGACACGTTCGATGTCGTCCGCGAGTTCGAAGGACCCGTGCTAGTGCATGTGATGACCGAAAAGGGACGCGGATATCATTTCGCCGAGGACGCCCCGGAGAAATACCATGGGTTGTCGCCTTTCAATCCTGCCACCGGAGAAAGCACTCTAACCACATCCTCCCGCACTTTTTCCGCGGTTTTTGGAGACGAGATTGTGAAATTGGCGGAAAGACGCGGCGACATTGTCGCCATAACGGCTGGAATGCGCTCCGGAACGGGGTTGACTCGGTTCGCCGAACGGTTTCCGGACCGTTTTTTCGACGTGGGCATCGCCGAGGAGCATGCCGTCGTTTTCGCCGCCGGCTTGTCAATCGACGGCATCGTGCCGGTCGTCGCGATATACGCCACGTTTCTCCAACGAGCGCTTGACTGCGTTTTTCACGATGTGTGCCTGCAGAACCTTCCTGTCGTCATTTGCGCCGATCGATCCGGAATCGTGGACGACGGCCCCACGCATCATGGCATTTTGGACACGGCTTTTCTTTTGGAGCTGCCGAATCTTTCGATACTGGCTCCCAGAGACGAGCGGGAGTTCTCCTGGATGTTGGCCGCGGCGTGTGACAATCGCGCGCCGGTAGTCATAAGGTATCCCAAAGCCGTGGCGGACGACATCGCGGGCGCGTATGAGCGAAGATGCGAATGGGGAACATCCGAAATCTTGAAGGAGGGTGATGATTTGACTATCTGGGCGGTTGGCCGCGAATGTTCGACCGCCCTTGATGTCGCGAAAATCCTGGAGAACCGGGGAATCTCGACAGGGGTGGTGGACGCCAGGTTTCTCAAGCCATTTGACGTCGACGCTCTTGTCGGGCAAGCGGAGAAGAGATTTATCGCGACAATCGAGGATGGGCATGTCAGGGGTGGTTTGGGGGGGCTGGCCGCGTTCCACCTCTCCAATGTCCGTCATAACGGCGTCATCGGTTTTGGATGGAGTGATGATATGCCGCCGCATGGAACCGTTGAAGGCATCC
>JAADHT010000066.1 GCA_013151705.1 Kiritimatiellota bacterium
AACGAGCCGAAAAAATCATATACGATTACGAGCATCGCGCGAGAATAAGCGCGCGGGACGGAGTTTCGGAAACGGCGGCTTTCCTCACGACTCCGAACGCCCTTCCCTACAAGGGAAACTACTACGAAAAGATTTTGCTGAACGCTTTCAAAGGGCTCGATTATATGGCGTTGGGTGATATGTCTGGCGCCAGAGTCGAATTGCGGCGCGCGTACGAGCGTCAGAAAGAGGCGGAGCGGCATTACGCCGAGGATATTCGAAAGGCCGGAAAACAGGCATCCGTCAAGAGATTGGATGTGCGACAGGCGATCGAAAATTCCGCTGACCTGCGTGAGACGATGAAGAACATAGCGGCGGCGGCGAACCAGAAACTCGCGAATTTCGCGAACCCGTTCGTCTCGTACCTCTCGGCCATCTGCTATTTGAGCGACGGCGACTACAACGAGGCGCTGGTCGATTTCAAACGTCTACGGAAAATGGACCCGTCCATAAAACTCGTGGAGCGCGATCTCGCGACCTGCGCCCGGAAAATCGGCGGCGCAATCCCGAAAGACATCAAAAGTACTCCTTTCGATTATCCGCTCGACAAAAACATTGTGTACGTGATTTTCGCGTCCGGCCTCTCGCCGGCGCTAAAAGAACGGAAAATTCAGATTCCTCTGCCAATTTTGTATACCGGAGTGGCTTTCCCGGTTCCGGAATTCCAGAACTCCGAGTCGAACACTCCTTTGAGCGTGAACTCTCCCGCGGCCGGTCTAAACATTAAGACCGAACGAATCGCTGATATGAACGCCGTTTTTGGCGAGGCGTACCGAAAAGCGCTGCCGTTGACCATAACCCGTATGGCGTTGTCGGCCGCGGCGCGGGACGCCGGCACTGTGGCGCTGGCGGTGACGACGAGGAAGGATCCATTGGTGGCGCTCGGCGCGACGCTGGCCGCCAGCGCCTACAAATACGCGTTCAACCGCGCGGATCTGCGCTCGTGGCAAATGGTTCCCGGAATGTTTCAAGCCGCGCAATTGCCGTTCCCTCCCGACGGAGTGGTGGTGGTGCGCCGAGGTTCGCTGTCCAAAACCATAAGACTTCCCCATTCGAAAAATAATTTCCACGTGCTCTACGTACTGGCTCCCTCAGCCAATGTGCTGGAATGCAAAATACTACGCTGAAGCCTGTGAAAGCGGCATTTAAGGATTTTTGAAATTTCAACTTTCGAACATTGAAACAAGCTACTCGCGGTGTATGTTTCGCGGTTTTCATGCGGCGGGCGCGTGAGCCAGATTCGTCGAGTTTTTCTTACGGAGAGCATTATGAGCAAAAATGTGAATGTGGCTATAACGGGCGCTACCGGAGCGGTTGGCGCGGATATGATAAACACTCTGGAAAAGAGGTGTTTTCCGGTCGCGAGCATCAAGTTGTTGGCGTCCGCGAGATCCGCTGGAAAACTTTTGGAGTTCAAAGGCGAGAAGATCGCGGTGGAGGAACTGACGGAGAAATCCTTTTCCAACATCGATATAGCGTTGTTCAGCGCGGGAGCCGCCAGGTCGAAGGAGTTCGCGAAATTCGCTGTCGACGCCGGAGCGGTGGTCGTCGACAACTCCAGCGCGTTCCGAATGGACGACGACGTCCCGCTCGTCGTGCCGGAAGTGAACGCCGCCGCAGCGTTGAAGCACAACGGAATAATCGCAAACCCAAACTGCTCGACAATCATCATGGCCGTGGCGGTCTATCCGCTGCACAAAGCGAAAAACCTCAAACGCCTCGTCGCCGCGACCTACCAAGCGGCCAGCGGCGCGGGCGCGGCGGCGATGAGCGAGTTGATTGAGCAGACGCGCGTTCTTCTCGACGGCGGGAACCCCGTCGCCGACAAATTCCCGCATCCCCTGGCCTTCAACCTCTTCCCTCATATCGACGTGTTTATGGACAACGGATACACGAAAGAGGAGATGAAGATGCTGAACGAGGCGCGCAAAATAATGCGCCACCCAACTTTGAACGTCTCCTGCACCTGCGTCCGCGTGCCAATTCCGAGGGCTCATTCGGAATCGTTGAATATGGAGTTTGAGAACGAGATAACTCCGGAGGAGGCGAGGGAACTGATATCGAAAGCGCCCGGAGTCGTTCTGAGGGACGATCCCGGAAAAAACGAGTATCCGATGCCCGTGGACGCTTCGGGAATGGACGACGTGATCGTCGGGCGCGTCCGCCGCGACGTATCGCGCCGCGATAACCGCGGACTCGAGATGTTCGTAAGCGGCGATCAGTTACTCAAGGGAGCCGCGTTGAACGCCGTTCAGATAGCTGAACTGCTGATTTGACGCCATCGATCTTCGGTATCTTCAATTTCTGGCCGATTTTCAACTGTCCTTCCGTTTTCAAGACATCGCGGTTGGCGTTGAAAATGCGTCCGTGGAATTTCGAGGTACCATAGATCCTCTTCGAGATTTTCGAAAGCGTGTCGCCGGGGCGCACGACGTACACGTCGCCGGAGTCCGCGACTTCCGCGGAGCCCTTCGCCGCGTCGCCGCCGCGTTTTTCGCGCAGCAGCCTGGCGTTCCACTCTTTGAGTTTCAACACGCATTCCCGGTATTTGGCGTTGCGCTCCTTCAATTCCGCCAGTTCGGAATCACTCGGAAAATCTTCGGGAAATTTGGCTCGAATCTCTCTCGCGTAGCGCTTTTCAGCCGCGGCTATCCATGCGTCCACGGCTTCCGCGTCGGATGAGTCAGGCTCGTATTCGAGATATTTTCTGAAATGGTAGACGACCATCAACGGATCATTTAAATTGTCGTTGTAGATTTCAGCCAACTTTGAATGTGTTATGGCCGATTTCGGGTTTACGAGAAGATATTTTTCGAATGACGCGGCGGCCTCTTTGAATTTTCCCTTCTCGAAAAGATTCAGCCCCTGCCTGAACGCCGGATGAGCTTTTTCGTTAGGCGGGCCGCAGGAGACGCACAAAAGGGAAACCGCGAATACCGCGAACCAAAGTGGCGTATTTGATTTTCCGCGAACAAACACTGAAGAAACATTCATTTTCATCTCCATACCAGTTAGACCCTATTCGAAAAGGCCTCACACTCGAAATAAGTGTCCACATGGCTGCGAGACCTTTTCGAACAAAGTCAAGTTAGACCCGCTCGAAAAGCGCCGATCCCGTCAAAGAAACAGTATCACTTCGAAGTGGCATTTCAACTATCGTTGCGGCATCCGGACAAAACAAGATTGTTTTCAATTCAAGATTGAAGCAATGCGGCGAAGTGTTTTTACCTGCGACATGAGATTTTCATGAAACACTCGACTTTCC
>JAADHT010000128.1 GCA_013151705.1 Kiritimatiellota bacterium
CGGGACAGTATCGAGTTCACCAGCGACGATATCGAAACCTGGCACAGAATCTAGCGCCTGCGTCGCGTTGACCGCCACGCGCTCCGGATAAATACCTGAAATTAAGCGGTCGTTTGGGAGAGGCTATTCGTTGTATGACAACAGAGTTGACTTTCGCGGAAAACGCCGCAAATTGTCCTTGGTCGCATGCTGGACCGCCCTGTCGGATTGAAGGTGCGCGGGTCCGGCTGGCAAGGATAAGGATTCATCGGGAGCCCTGAAATAACGGGACGGGTGGTCGTGAAAAGCCACCCATTATTTTCCCACTCATCCTGAAGGGAGTGTTAGTGCTCATTTTTTCGATTCGCGTCAAACATTTTGATTTCATTCGTGATTTCAACAACATCATTCTATTCATTGAAAATTGATTATTGAGAATTCAATATTGAATATTGGCGGCGGTTACGCCGCTCCAAGTTTGTTCATCGGATTCGCGGCGGTGGCCGCATTCGCGTTTTTCGCGTGGATGACGCTTCGGGTGGCCTCCAAGCGCCGCCGCGAGGCGGTTATGAACGCTCCATTCCCCTTGGAGTGGGAGAGAATCATCAAAAAAAACATAGCCGTTTACGAGAAACTTTCAGAATCCGAGCGCTTCGAATTGAAAAGACTCACGCTTCTCTTTCTCGACGGCAAGGAGTTCGAGGGGTGCGGCGGACTTGAGATCACCGACGAGATTCGAGTCACCATCGCGGCCGAGGCGACGCTTTTGCTTTTGAATAGAAATATCACTGAATCATATCCGAAACTTCATACCGTGCTCGTTTATCCACATGCGTACGTCGCTTCGAGCCGCGATGTCATAGGCGCTCAAGGCACGATCGAGGATGTGCCCAGCGTCCGCCTGGGCGAGGCTTGGCAGGACGGGGAGATCGTGCTCGCTTGGGATCATGCGAAAAACGGATCGAGGGATTTCGACGATGGACAGAATGTGGTGTTGCATGAATTCAGCCACAAACTCGATCAGGCAAGTGGAACGGCCAACGGCGCGCCGATACTCAAGGATCGCTCCAGCTATAAAACTTGGGGGATGGCGTTGAACCACGATTTCCGCGAGTTGCGCGAAAAGGTTGAAAGGCATAAGAAAGATGTGATTGACTCGTATGGAGCGACCAATCCAGCCGAGTTCTTCGCCGTGGCGACGGAAACGTTCTTCGAGAAGCCCGGACGACTGAAAGAAAAACACCCCGAGCTTTTTGAGGAATTGAGGAAATACTACAACCTTGATCCGGAAGACTGGAAGCGGTGAGATCTTTCGATGGACTGGAAGTCTTTTGTTGGCGAAGTTCTCCAAATTTCCACATCTCTAAAGTTTTTCCATTTTTTTGATCCTCCAGTTTGCATCGCTGAAAGAACGAACTAATTTGCGCCCGTGTCGCTAGACCCTGTTCGAAAAGATCTCGCAGCCATGTGGACACTCGAAAGAAGTGCCCGCCCGAAGGGCTGACGCGGTCGAACGCCGTCTTCAGCCTGTGATTTGAGGATGAAGACCGCCGAGGGTATTCATCTTCAAATCGCGGGCCAAATCCGGCGCTCGTCCGCGTCAGCATGGCTGTGATACCTTTTCGAGTAGGGTCTTATTAGGGGTTATATCGTTGAAAATAGGCGCGGGATTATTCGACGGTGTTTGATTTATCCGCTTTTGGTTGTAGCATGACCTCGTTCGTGCGTTTTCGGACGTGGCGGCTCGTTAATTATTTCATATTGGAGATGAGTTATGGATTACAAGGTGGCCAATTTGGATTTGGCGGAATTCGGACGCAAAGAGATGGGGATAGCGGAAAAAGAGATGCCGGGATTGATGGCGACAAGAGCGAAATACGGACTGGAGAAGCCTCTTGCGGGCATAAAGATAATGGGAAGTCTTCACATGACCATTCAAACGGCCGTTTTGATCGAGACGCTTGTGGCGCTTGGAGCGGACGTGCGCTGGTGTTCTTGCAACATATTCTCGACCCAGGACCACGCGGCCGCCGCGATAGCGGAATCGGGCGTGCCGGTTTTCGCCTGGAAGGGCGAGACGCTCGAGGAGTATTGGGATTGCACGATTAACGCCCTGACCTGGCCCGACGGTTCCGGCCCGGACCAGATAGTGGACGACGGCGGAGACGCCACGTTGTTGATTCACAAGGGCCTCGCGGCCGAAAAGGACGCTTCGATTCTCGACGAGCCGACGGATGTCGAGGAATTGCGGGTGATAAACGCTCTCTTGAAGCGTATTTTGACCGAACGCCCCGGGCATTGGGCGAAGGTCGCCGAGGGAATGAAGGGCGTGAGCGAGGAGACGACCACCGGAGTCCACCGCCTTATTCAGATGGAGGAGCGCGGCGAGCTGCTTTTCCAAGCTATAAACGTCAACGATTCGGTTACGAAATCCAAATTCGACAACGTCTATGGATGCCGCCATTCGCTTGTCGATGGAATCAAACGCGCTATGGACGTGCTTATCAGCGGTAAAACGGCTATGGTCTGCGGATACGGCGATGTCGGCAAAGGCTCGGCCGAGTCGCTCTCCAACGAGCGCGCCAGGGTGATGGTGAGCGAAGTGGATCCCATCTGCGCGCTCCAAGCGTGCATGGCGGGATATACCGTCTGCGCGGTGGAGGACGCTCTTCCAGTGGCTGACATTTTTGTTACGACCACCGGGAACAAGGACATCATCACCGCCGAGCATATGTCCAAAATGAAGGATCAGGCGATCGTCTGCAACATTGGTCATTTCGACAACGAGATACAGGTCGCCAAACTCGAAGCTATGGACGGAGTCGTGAAAGAGGAGATAAAAGGAGCGGAATGCCCGGTTACCCGCTACAATTTTCCGGATGGACACAGCATTTATCTGCTGGCCGAGGGGCGCTTGATCAACCTGGGTTGCGCCACCGGGCATCCCAGTTTCGTTATGAGCAATAGTTTCACCAACCAGACTTTGGCTCAGATCGACATAGCGAAAAACACGGACCGCGGGATCGGCGTTTACAGACTCGGCAAGAAACTCGACGAGGAGGTCGCGATGCTTCATCTCGGTCAACTTGGCGCCAAACTAACCAAGCTGACACGGGAGCAGGCCGATTACATAGGCGTTCCCGTCGATGGCCCGTACAAGCCGGAACACTATAGATATTGATCGACTGGATGTCCCGCCGAAACATCCAACGCCGAACGTCCAATTTTGAATACGAAATTCAGAATTTCCGCGAAGGCGGATGGTTACGGTGGTCAAAAAAACGCGATTGTCGTCGGCTTGGATGTGAAAGTTGAAAGCCGCT
>JAADHT010000215.1:0-3301 GCA_013151705.1 Kiritimatiellota bacterium
GCCCGCGACCAAAGCGCTGAAACAGTTGCCCCAATGCTGCCGACCGCCATTCCAGGGACTCTCCCACGACACCTTCGGCTTCCGTCCGAACTCACCACAGCACCATACTATCGTCGAATCCAGAAGTTTTTTGTCGGAGAGATCCCGCAAAAGAGCGGAAAGCCCCTGATCGAGTTGCGGAGCCTTTTGGTTCAATATCTGAAAATGCCTCTTGTGGGTGTCCCATCCGTTGAAATTTATCGCGATATAGGGCACACCATACTCGACCAGTCGTCTAGCGGCGAGACAAGCCTGTCCGAACGTGTTGCGCCCGTACATCATCCGCGTTTCTCCGGATTCGTTGTCCAAATTGAACACCTCGCTGGATTTTCCGATTATGAGGTCGTATGCCTCCTCGCCGTCCCTATCGAATTTTTCGAATATCGGGTCGGCGGCCTCCAAAACTCCCAGCGTATCGAGTTTTTCAAGCATCCGGCGTTTGATCTTGTGCTGTTTTTTGGTGATTCCCTTCGTGACGATTCCCTCGACCGTGAAAGGCGTTCTGTTGGGATCGCCGCCGGTAACCAGGGGTTTGTAGATGGGATTGAGGAAGCCGACTTCCGAAAAACGCCCTTTGGGTCTGGTTATGGCGATGTAGGGCGGAATCTTCCCCTTGTATTCCGTTCCGCTTTTCATCATTCCGATGACGGCGCCTATCGCGGGAAAAACGGTTCCGCCCGGTTTTCTTCCGGTCTGCATCATATAAGTGGCGGTCTCATGTCCGAATATTCCGTGGGTCATACTGCGTATGATCGAGTATTTGTCCGCCTGCCGAGCCAGAAGCGGAAGATAGTCGCTTATCATTATGCCAGGCACGTTGGAGGGGATGGCCTTTCTACCTCCATTATAGTCGTACCCCGCGTCGGGCTTCGGGTCGAAGTTCTCCAATTGGGACGCGCCGCCCCAAAGCCAAACCTCTATTACCGATTTCGCATGCCGCCGAGGTTTTTCAGTCAACACTCCTCCGAAAGCGCTTACAGCGAGAGGAGCCATCCCGCAAATACCGCACAGCTTGAGAAACTCCCTTCTGTCCATATTATATTTCATTTTAATAATCAACGCCCCTTTTCACAAATTTCTTCCAAAGTCACTCGCTGTTTCAGCTGACGACACCGCGGGCGGCCAACGCGCCCCACTCCCTCCGCAATTCGTATGGGACGCGCTTTAGTAAGACCCTATTCGAACAGGGTCTAATAAGTCGCTCCTTTCAGGGCGACATTTATTGTAAACAAGCGCGCGGCTCAAACAAATGACGGCCTGGAAGGACCGTCCTACTTCAATGTTGAAACAGGAACTCCTTCGAGTTGACAAGCATCCAAATCAACGAACGCGCCATTTGCCAAATTTTGCGGCCGCGGTTCTTTTGATACGCCTTCATCCGCTTTTTGAACGCCATACGAGCCTTCCTCCCCTTTTTGCCTTTGACTTTTGGAGGCATGGGCGGAGCGGAATTGAACAAATCATTGTGGTTTTGTTGAATAAAACGGAATTCATCCGGCGTCGCCTTGCGGGCCAGCACCAGCATGTAAATTCCATCCACGGCGGCGCGGGGTTTCCATTTCGCTCGTTTCAAGACGGTTTTCAAAAAAGGCGAATTCGAGACGCGCCAGTGAATCACGGGGGAATTCAGCATGAAAAGGCGCTGCGCGTAGGTAGTCTGGTTGTCGCGCTCCAAAAGTCGTCCGGAATCTCGGGCCGGCCTCCCGAACGTGACGAGAAACGAGCTTGTTATGCTTCCGTCGGCCAAAGTTATAGTCCGCGACTCCCGCGGAATATAGGTGAAAGGCTCCGGAATCACGCTCATATATTTCGGGTGGAATCCGCCGAGATAGCTCAATGCGTCGGCCAGCACCTCGGCGTCCAACCTGCGCAAGGGAAAAACGGCACACTCTTGTCGCGCCTCTTTCAGCTTGGCAACGTATGCGTCTCCGTGGTCGCTTCCGGGTTTATCCGCGATATCCGCGCCAGACGATGAAATGTCGGCTGATGGAAAAACGCATGAGCGTTGAAAAACGGCGGAATTCACTATCTCCCGACAGAGCGCTTTGAAATCGTATCCGGATTTCACGAAAAAATCGGCCAGATACTCCAACAGTCCGCTGTTGGTGGGCGGATTGCCGGTGTTCGTCTTTTTGCCGCCGCCCCAAAGCCGGGAGAAACTCCAAAAAGAGTTCGACGGATCCGGAGCGAGCCGGAAATCGTCGGGCTCATGGACGATTCCACGTCCTAAAAGCCAAAACCACGTTCTATTCACCGCCGCTTGCGCGAACCAAGGATTGCCGGGACGCGTCAACCAGTCGGCGAAGGCTTTTCTCGGATCCTCGTCCGACGAAACCTTCAACACGGTTCCATCGGGCATTCTCGCCGCGATCGGTTCGGCCGGAGCGGGATCGAGATAGACGATCTCCTCTTTCCACTCGTGCGTCTTCTTTTTCGCGATTCTCGCGAACAGCTTCTCGAATTCCGTCCTGTCGGATTCGGGCCAGGTCTCCAATCTAGTCCCCATAAAGGTCAAAGCCGCAACCGCCGCGTATCCCGACTGTGATTTGTTTTCCGTCGCTCGGAAGAAGTTGGCTGGCGGGTCGCGGAAATCGCTGCCGCTTGTCGTTAGTAGTTTTCCGGCGAACTCGTCGTAAGGCATATTGTTCCTCACCGCCTCCCACACCCAGTGCTGATACGCTTGAACGGCGTTCGGCCAGAGATTTATGGGGAACTCGGACTTGACCCGAAGAATGTCGCACCATTTCAACGCCCAGTAATAAGCGAATTCCGGACGCTTCAGAAGCGCGTCGACCAGTTTCGAGCGTTTATCAGGCGCTTTGTCGTCCAGGAATTTCGTGGTTTCATTCAAAGTAGGAATGGTTCCGATGAGCGCGACGCTCGCGCGCCTAAGGAACACCGCGTCCGAACAGGTCTCCGCCGGTTTCAAACCATGTTTCCCCCACCCCTTCAGCGCCAACTCGTCTATTTTGTTGACCGAGGCGAACGGAACGCCGTTCTGATACGGATTTTGAGCGCTCAACGCGCATTGAAACACGAGCAAAGCAAAGAACGCCGCTGTTTTAAATAATCTCATACGCTCTTTCCCAGATGAAATTCGAATCAAGATCCGTTCAAGACGGAGCCAGCGGTAAATCACAAAACCGTTGACAACAGCCTGCAACTATCAATTATCATATTGTCTGAAATCAAAAAGTCAAACGCGACGGTTAGCGGCCGGAGCGCAATTCGAGTCCGCCGAACTTCAATCGAGCCCACACAA
>JAADHT010000215.1:3306-3603 GCA_013151705.1 Kiritimatiellota bacterium
TTTAAAACGCAACAGCTGCGTGTTTTATTGCCTGCCGATTTTAATCTTCGCAAGTTTTTTATGTTTTCCGGCTCTGGGATTTGAACCTTCCGCTAATCGAGTGTAGATTCAAAACGTCATTATGACGGCAACGCTGGATGGGACTGCCAAGTGTCTAACACTGTCGACACTTGAATATTTGGTATTTATCATGATAACACCAACTAGAAAAAAATTTCTGGAGATGTCGGCGAAAGGAAATCTCATTCCCGTCTCGTCCGAGGTTCTGGCGGACACCGAAACGCCCGTATCGGCTTA
>JAADHT010000247.1 GCA_013151705.1 Kiritimatiellota bacterium
TAGAAAGCAAACCGCAGAGGCTCGAAGACACGGAGAAAGGGGATCCGTTTCGCCGACCTCGTCACGCTGCAGCCAACGCGAAGGCGGAAACGGCCCTAATGGTGTTCCTGCTCGGGGGGCTAAAGAATGGGCGGGCGAGGACGCTCCGCCCTACTCTCCGGCAAATCCCCTTAAAAAACGCGGAGGTTATCGACATAATGTTTTCAGGGCTCGAAAAAAATTATTCGGTATAAAGCCGGTGTCAGATGAAGAGGGTTGTTCCGCTCTCCTCGGCAAGGACCGCGAAGTTCGCGACGCCGGCCGTATCGACTCCGTCTATCAACTCAGCTTCCTGGATTCCCATAACATTCATCGCCATCTCGCAGGCTGTGAATTTGACTCCCATACTCTGAGCCTGTTTGATCAACATCGGAAGACTGTCCACGTTTTTGGAGTTCATAACGTGTTTCATCATCATCGTTCCCATACCCATCATATGCATCTTCGACAATGCCAGTTTTTTGGCTCCACAAGGCATCATCATACCGAACATGCGGCTGAGAATGTCTTTTTTGACAGAAGGAGCCGGAGATTTACGCAGGACGTTCAAGCCCCAGAACGTGAAAAACATGTTGACCTCGTGGCCGAGGGATGCGAATCCGGTGGCCAGAATGAACCCCGCCATGGACTTGTCCAAATCGTTGCTGAACAATACTATGGTCGTCTTTTTCCTGGAAGGCGCGTCGACAGCCTGAACGCCTATGGCCGCGGGGACGGCCGCCGCCGCTCCGCTCTTGCGGATGAACGCGGTGACGGTGGTCTCGTCGTTGGCGACGCTCAAAAGCTCGTTGCCGGTCGATTTGCACCAAGAGTGAATATCCTTCTTGAATCCCTGGTCCGACGCCGTAACCTTCAAAACTTGACCGGCCGACATCGACTCGAGTTTGTTTTTGACGGCGACGACGGGGCCGGGGCACTGCAGACCACAGGCGTTCAATTCGATGGCGGCATCGATCGCCGCCGGCGTATCCGCGAGTTTCGCGGAATCGTCCGAAGTTTTTTCCGAAGCCGTCCAGCAGGATTCATCGTTGAGAATCGAATCAATGGTTGGATTGAAAAGCAACCATGTGAAATATCCACCTGAAATGGATTTCGCGTCAAACCCTTCGGCCCTTAGCAATCGTTCGGCGTTGTAGGCGCGAACTCCCACTTTGCAAAGTATGGCGATCTCTCTGTCTTTGGGAATGTCTGCCAAGCGTTTCCTCAACTCCTCGAGCGGAATGTTGACGGCGTTTGGAACGGAACCGCACAAATACTCGTCCGTGGAACGAACATCCAACACAAACGCGTCCGCGGGAATCGCATCCGGATAAACCAAACGCAAATCACCTTTTAGAAGGTTGTTGCCTACGAATCCCACAAAATTCACCGGATCTTTGGCGGAGCCATAAGGCGGAGCGTATGCGAGTTCAAGCTCCTCGAGCTCCGAAACGGTTATCCCGTTACGCATCGCCATGGCGAGCAGGTCGATCCGCTTGTCGACACCGTCCGTCCCGATTATCTGCGAACCTAGAATCTTTCCGTCGTCGCCGAAAAGAACTTTAATACGCATAATTTGCGAACCGGGGTAGTAGGAGGCGTGTGATGCCGGATTGATGTAGATTTTTTTGTAATCGACACCAGCGTTTTTCAACGCGCGCTCACTCAAACCCACGCTTGCGGCGGCAAGGGAGAATATTTTACAGATGGCCGTGCCGAGGCTTCCCTTGTAGGTTTCCGACGCTCCGAACGCATTGTTGGCGGCGATCCGTCCCTGCCTGTTGGCGGGCCCGGCCAACGGAATTCTGGCGGGAGCGTCCGTGACGAGATTTCTTACCTCGATCGCATCGCCGACGGCGAATATATCGGGATCGCTGGCGCGGAGTTGCTCGTCAACTTTGATTCCTTTGGATTCGCCTATTTCAAGTCCCGCCGCTACAGCCAGTTCCGTGTTCGGCCTTACTCCTATCGCCATTATCACAATGTCGGCGTCTATTTTCGTGGAGTCCTTCAGTTCGACGGTGAAACCCTTCTTGTCGTAATTATCGCTTATGGCGCGTGAACGCGTTATTTTGGAGACGCCATTGTTCAAATGAAGATCTACGCCATTTTCGCGCATGACGTCATGCAACGGAACGGTCATCTCCTGATCCATCTGCGGCATAATGTGTGGAAGCATCTCGACCAGAGCGGTTTTCAGGTTTCTATGGCGCAGATTCTCCGCCACCTCGACTCCGATGAACCCACCGCCGATGACCACCGCGCTTTTCGCACCCGCGTCAATAGCCGCGTTTATGCTATCCATATCGTTCATCGTCCATAGAACCATGACATCCGGATCGTCCGAACCAGGAATGGGAGGACGAATCGGACTGGAGCCGGGAGAAAGAATGAGTTTGTCGTACGACTCCTCGAAAACCTCGTCTTTAACGATATTTTTGACCTTGACCTTCTTCTCGACGCGGTTTATCTCGAGCACTTCATGGAGATTTCTCACATCAACACCCGTGCGAGCCCGGAAACTTTCAGGGGTCATTATCAACAGACTTTCGCGCTCGGGAATCACGCGTCCAACGTGATATGGCAAACCGCAGTTGGCGAAAGAGACGTATTCGCCTCTTTCGAATATGGTTATGTCAGCCTTCTCATCCAATCTTCTAGCTCTGGCCGCGGCACTGGCGCCTCCGGCAACTCCACCAACAACAACAAGTTTCATAATATCCTCTCCAAATAAGTTCAAAAGTGCGAAAACAGCTTGAAAAATAGCGTGAAAAGGAGATTTTTCAAGGGGGGGAGAGACAAGACAACGAAATTCCGGGACTATTCGAATTTTCTGTTCGGAATAGATGCCGAATAGGGAGTAATGGATGGATATTGAACTTATGAGACGCAAGCGGCTATCTCTCGTCAAGGATCCATCAACCGGAAGTCAGGCGGCGATATTGCGTCGGGGTGAGTTTATTGCGACGTTTGAATGCCGCGCTGAAATTCTTCATGTCGTTGAACCCGACCGCCGCGCAAATCTCCTTCACCGATAAATTGGTGATCGCCAAAAGTTCACGCGCCTCCTCCAATCGCAATTTCAGCATGTACTGAATAGGGGATGTTCCGCAATGCTTTCTGAACAACAAATGCAGATGCGACATGCTGACACCGGCGTTCACCGCTATCTCTCTCATATCAATATTGCTGGTAAACCTCTTTTCAATGAATTCCAACGCCTGCCGCAACTGAAAAGGCTGTGATAGATCACGGCGGCGTTTTTGGAATTGAAGC
>JAADHT010000099.1:0-1994 GCA_013151705.1 Kiritimatiellota bacterium
CCAAAGCGCTCGGCTTGTTTCCTCATCCGAGTCATAAGGTCGTACCCATCCACGGCGTCAGGAAAACCTGGAAAATTCTCGATGTCTGAAGTCTGCGTCAACTGACCACCAGGAAGAAGACCTGCAAGCACTAGAGGTTGTAGCTCAGCTCTGGCGAGATAAACGGCGGCCGTCAATCCAGCCGGTCCAGTTCCAACGATAATGACGTTTTTCATAAAACAGAGCCGTTATTTTTTAAATTTCGGCGGAGAGAATTTTATGCCGTCATCATCGACAACGTTCAGTTTGGTCAATCCAGCCTCCGCACAGGCATCGAGAATTTGAATGAGCTTTTGGTGCGTGGCGTTAGGTCCGCAGTTGATTATGACGGTTTGATCCTTATCGTTTTTAGCGATTGCGACAAGCTGTCTCCTCAAATCGTTCGACGCGTTCGGGGAGTTGAACTTCCATCTTCTTTTATTAAGGTAATAATAATTCAAATCCTTGGCGTCGATCACCTTGCTGTTGTTTGGATTCGGGTAGAACCGCACGACGTCAATAGTCAACATTGTAGGCTGATTTTTGGGTGGTTTTCCTCCCGGGGAAGGAAGATCGCAACTTAAGAGAGTCTCTTCGACAATGGGTTTCTGGGTCACTATGAAGTAAATCAAAAGCAGAAAAACCACGTCGATCATCGATGAGAGTGGAACCTCCGCCTCTTCAATTTTAATACGCTTTCTTTTACTCATAACTCACTCGTCCCCTTTGATCGCTTGAAACTTAACCCGATAAAGCCTCGTTTTAGTGATCGCCCCCATGACCTTGGCGACGAATCCGTGGTATGTCCGCTCGTCAGCCCGCACGATTATCGGAATGTCGGGGCCATACTGATGAGCGGCGTTCCGCAGGATATCTGAAACAGTGGACGCAGAGACCGGTATACCAGCCATCGTTATGTCGCCATTCATTCGAACGTTTATAGTGACGGACCTAGGATCCTTCTTTTTCAAAGGTTTCCCGTGCGGAGCGTTCGCCAAAGTCACTTGAGCGTCCTCCACCTCTTTATCCATCGAGGCTGTGACAACAAAAAAGATGATCAGTAGAAAAACGACGTCGATCATAGAGGAAATGGGTATTTCCGCCTCTTCGACTTCCTTGCTTCTATTTTTTTTCGCCATATCAAAATCCTTTAAAGAATTTCACTAAAGGGCGTACAAACTCGGCGTCCCTCTTATTGTTGAATCCCCGAGTTCAACTCGAAAACACATCAAGAACACGGTCGAGTACTACTCGTACTCCTCCTCATCCTCATCGTCAACGACTTCAGCGCCCCTGAGAACTTTTATGAGGTCGTACGTCAAGCTCTCCATATCGAGAATAAGACGACTCGCCGTGTTTCTGACGAATGTGAAAGCCAAAATGGCAGGCACGGAGATCAAAAGACCGAAGGCCGTAGTGTAGAGAGCCTGCGAGATAGCGAGCGCCAAGGCCGTCGCTTTGGCCGCTCCACTGGTCGTTCCCAATTTCGCGAAAGCGTCAACCATACCTGTAACCGTACCCATTAGTCCGAGCATAGGAGCGATAGCGCCGCAAAGGTTAAGATAATTGACTCGTTGCATCAGTTTCTCGCTCTCGATTTCCGCAGCGGTTGAAATTGATTCCATAATAACGTCAAATCCTTCGGAAACGTTGTTGAACCCCGCGAGCAGGATATTGGCCAGAGGGCCGGGAGTCATCTCGCAAGCCTCTATAGCTGAACCCAAATCTCCCTCGTCCAATGAAGTCCGAACGCTGTCAACCAACTCCGGAGGCATGATTTTAGACGCCTTGATAGTGGTGGCGGCGTCAATTATAAGTCCTAGCGTGGCCGCGGAAGTCATAAATATCATAAGCCAAATAATGATACCAATGACACCGCTATTCGCTACAATTTGATAAAACGAGGTTTCGCCCGTTCCAGGTGCCGGAGCGTCCCCGGCTCCCTCCGTTTTCGCGGTGTCCGCATTCGCGGCGGG
>JAADHT010000099.1:1999-5290 GCA_013151705.1 Kiritimatiellota bacterium
CCGCCGCGTCCGCGGCTGGTTTGGCACCGTCCGCCGCTTGCGAACTAGTGGCGGCGAAACAAGCCAAAAACATTGTGATGGCGATTACAACGACCGACAAGATTCTGAAAATACCTTTCATTGACTGTCCCCTTTCTCAATTGATTAATGAAAAAACAACGAAAACCCGACTCTATGTGAACCGACAACCCGAAAAGATTGACCGGAAAGTCAGACGACTAAAAAAAATAACGCTTCCATGAAAAATTACAAGCTCTTTGTGAATTTTGACATCGGATAATCCTTTCTCAAAATCTTCTCGAAATCCTTGTATTTGTTGTTCCGGTCCTGTTTTAGTATTTCAATAACTTTGAAAAGAGCCGCCGGCCGCTCTTTCGTGTTCTTCTCTGAAAACAGCAACGCTGTTCTCAAATACATCAAAGTGGCATCCTTCCTTTTCCCTTGTTTCATCAGGATATCACCCAAAAGATTGTTCGAAAACGCCGCCACGGCGTCATTTTTGCAAGCCCCCAGCTCTTTCAAGACAACCTTGGCCTTGTCGAACTGAGCATCGTCAACATAAAGTTGAGCCAGCAATCTCTTCGCTTTTATGTAGTAAAGCATCTTATCCGGATCTTCCGGCTTGCCTTTTAGGCGCAGCAATCCATCGACGGCCTGCTTTTTCTTCCCCATGTCCACGCTGGCCCGAGCCGAGCCGTAAACACAAAACGCGTCCCATCCAAGCAGTTTATACTCGTCGTAGGCCTTTTTGAAAAGCGACACGGCGCTGTCGTACTTTTTCGAACCGAGGGCTTTCGCCGCTTTTCTGACCAAAGTCGGCAATGGCACTCTGGCGTACTTGTAGTCGCCTTTACGGATCTTTCTCGCGATGCTTCCTTTTTTGACGCGCAAGTTAACACCATCCGCGGTTACTTTGTCGAAAAACTCCTTTTTGCCCGACTTCATCACGACAAAGGGTCTCTCGGCGCATACGATTGCGGAAAGTCCGACGACGACAGTAATAGCCACCAACATTTTCACGATTCTAGTCATAAACCTCTCCTTATTATATGAATATTTTTCGAACACATTTGCAACGCTACCGTCAAATCATTGTTTTTTGTGATCCGGGGACGACTTCATCGCCTCGTACGGCGATGGCGGCGAATCCACCTGCGTCTTGAATCGTCCGGCCGGATAATGCTTGCGGTACAACGCGGCCAATCGCTTGACCACGTCCGTCTTTCCCAAGTCCTTCTGACAGCAAACGTCCATAAACAACGCGTATTCTATCCAAGAAGCCTGCAATTTCTTCTCGGCCGGTGTCTCTTTCTTCTTCTCCCGCAGGGGGGGCTCGTCATTGTCGTCCGACGACGCTTGGACAGCCATATCCACCAAACCGTATGCTCCAGCCGCTTTAGAAACTTGCTTCATCTCAAGGTACGTGTCCCCAATCGAACACTGCACCCTGTAGTAGAGGGAGGTGGGCGCGTCCTTCGCGCCAAGGATGTAAAACGCGATGGGATTGTAGTCCTCGTCCAACGCCGCCTGCGGTTTTTTCAACTTTCTATACGCGTCCGCCCGCAGGAAATGAGCATTCACGAGATACGGAGTGTTCTTATTGACCAACAAAGCGGACAACGCGGCGGTGGACTTTTTGTATTCGCCGGCCCAGTAGGCGGCGGCACCAGTCATAAATCGGATCTGCTCCGTGAGAATTCCTTTTTGCCTCTTCAAAAGTTTGGAGTCGGAGCGCATAAGCTTCGCGGTATCCTTTCTCACCCAATCCTTCCAAACGGGGTTTTTGAGTTTATCTGAAAGAATTTCGCAAGCTTGCAAAGCCAATTTGGCGGCCTCTTTCGGATGGGAACCACCGCAATCAGAAAGATTTTTGGCGATCCAGCGCAGATCCGAAATGGAAGCGTCGATCGGCTTCTTAGAGAACAATTTCCGCACGGAGTCAATGCTTTTCTCGTATTTGCCGATCTCATACATTGTTCTGGCCATCTTCGGAAGCACCTTCTTCCCCTCCTCGGGAAACTCGCGTGTCAAAGCCTTGAAAACCTGAGCGGCCTCGTTAGGTTTGTTCTCCTCGATATAGAGCATGCCAAGACGGGTCATACACTTCGCTTTGTCTTTGGCTTTCGGATAACGTCTCACGTAGTCGGTGAACGCGGCGATGGCCTTTTTATTGTCTCTGGCTCCATCGTAAGCCCAAGGCAAAAGGCCATAAGCGTCCAAACGAGCCTTGGCGATTTTCTTTTTATGCTTCGCTGATTTGGCTTTGGCCAAACGCCCCTTCGGCGAACACCAGTTCCCGACCAGCTCCAATATATGCTCCACCCCCAATTTATAGTATTTTCTGGCTTCCGCGTCGTTTTTCTTCGCGGCGTCCAACAATCCCTCCTCCGTGGCGGGTTTCTTTCCGTCAACCACTTTTTCAGCCGCCGGCGAACCGGCTTTAGGAGCCGTATCAGCCTCCAATCTGAACGCTTTAGCCTCCTTATCGAGCGAGGAAGCGAATTGCACGTAGTTTTGAGCGGCGCGGAGTTTCGCGTCTGCTACAAGCCCCCAATCCACTTTCGCCTTCTCCTCGCGGTTGGTCTCGGCGTCGGCGAATTTCAAAAAAACCTCGGCGGCTTTCGCGTACTGCCTGGAGTTGGAATAGCACCAGGCGAGAAGGTAGGCCGCTTTCTTACCCATATCCGTTTGAAGATAATTGTCCATGATCCGTTTATACAAAGGAATGGTGCGTCTGAAGGACTCGCGCGCCTCTTCCGCTTTTTTCGCCTTCGCGGGACTATTCGGCATTTTATTGGCCTGCAACGCCAGATTCTGAGCCTTGTCGTAATAGACCTTGGCCACCCTGGATGATATCTCGTCGGCGTATTCGTCAGTCGGACAGTTTGTCAAATATGAATCATAGACGGTAAGGGAGTCTTGAAGATACTTTTCCTTCAGAACCGGATCTTTCGTTTTTTTGGATTTGTTCCACAACAACTGCGCGACGCCAAGCAAAGCTCTAGGAGTGTTTGGAGCCTCCGGGAAATAGTCGGCCAGATAATCGGCGATGGTCAAAGCCTCAAGCATGGAATTTATTTTCAGGTACGCGAAAGCCAATCTGAACAACAGATCGGCCGCTCGCGGAGATGTCCGAATACCCGGGGATCTGATAAGATTCAAGTAAAGCGGAATCGCCGCGGCGTATTTACCTTTGGCGAACATGTCGTCGGCGCTTTCCCTCGCGAAATTGTCTTTCGGAAGTTTGATGTTCTTGGGTATTTTCAAAGGTTTGCCCAGTTTAGCCAAAAC
>JAADHT010000275.1 GCA_013151705.1 Kiritimatiellota bacterium
CTCCGAAACGGATTGGCGGAGAACCTTTTGGGTATCCATTTGCGTTTTTGAACGCCGGCTTCGCAAACCAAACATCCACAATCTACATCGGGCCGCCGCCGATTCAAGAGTCGATGACGACGTATGAACGTCATTTCTCCACGGGCTTCCTCCCCCCCGAGCCAACCTCGAAATATTTTGTTAAGCGTAGTTGTTTAGGTTGCGCCTTCGGCTTCCCAAGCTTGACGCTTGCCGCCAAGCCGCAAAGCGGTTTATTCCAACATGTTTCATTTGCGTATTAGCGACTTGAATAATGTTGTCTCGAGTGGTAGCGTTGAAATATGGACGCAGTGAGAAACCACACGTTGAAATGTCTTCTTCGGTTTATAGCGTCGCTGTTTTTAGCGATGTTTTTGTTCGGATGCGCCACCACGGAGTTTTATATGGACGGGAATGTATACGATTTCATCGTGAAAAACGCCAGTGGCGAGAAAGGTCCCTTGCGCGTTTACAGGGGAAAGGTGCTTCTGATCGTGAACACCGCAAGTAAGTGCGGATTCACTCCGCAATACGCCGGCCTTCAGCGACTTTACGAGAAATACAAGGACTCCGGATTCGTCGTTCTGGCGTTTCCCTGCAACCAATTCGCCTCCCAGGAGCCGGGAGACGATGAATCCATTCAGACGTTCTGCGAGCTCAATTACGGCGTGACGTTTCCGGTTTTCGCTAAAACCGCGGTGAACGGGGAGGACGCCGATCCGCTTTTCAAGTTCCTGAAAAGCGCGAAACCGGGGTTTCTCACGAAAAGCGTCAAGTGGAACTTCACGAAATTCCTGATCGACCGCGCCGGAAAACCGGTCGCCCGATATTCACCGATGACCTCGCCAAAGAAGCTCGAGGGAGCCATCCGAAAACTTCTAGCGTCCGAGCCTGCTCCGTGATCGTGATTCCACTAATGAGCCGCTTCGCGTTTCCTTTTGTTGTGAACGCCTAATTTTTCCGCGCGACTCAAATCTCGCAATGACGACGAAGAATGTTCAGTTAGACCCTTTTCGAACAGGGTTCAGTTAGTGAAAGTTAGTAGTGGCAAATTTAAACCGGGACGTGACGCATGCGGATTGCTGGCGCTACACTTTGTTTTTCAGAATAACCAGCAAAGCCGACGACCAGAAGAACAGGGAGTATGCCGCGAGAAACAGCGCCGCGGCGGTGCATGAGAGTTTTTCTTGTTTTTGAAGCTTGGAGGCGAGAAGCAGGCAGATTGGAGTGGCTGGAATCAATCCCGCGAGAAACGCGATTCCGGATACGATGAAGAAAGAATCGCAGCAATAGTAGTAAATGACGCATAGCCCGGCGAAACCAAGAAGATGCAGTCGCGGAATCCATTTCGATCCGTCGGAGTTTTCCGCGGATGCCCGTCTTCGCGGACAAATAAGAATCAACCCCAGGAAAACGAGCGTCGGGAGGGTGAAGACGAAACGTCCCGCGATTTTCGAGAAAACGAACGTGCCTATGAGCGATAGCAAAGATGAGTGGAGCGTAAAAAACATATTGAATTGTTCGAAACTCGCGGAAGCCGTCTTCGCCAAAACGGCGGATATGGCGAAAATCAGAATAGCGGCGACAAACCAAACAGCGAACAATCCGACGGTTGGTTTCACGAACGAACCCGTGTCATATTCGCTCAAAAAATCGTCGATGATCCGCTTCAACGAGAAAACTCCTGTATCGCGTTGAAGAACCGTCTGCCTTGTGGGCGTTCCGTCATCCAAAGCGACGCGGATGAGCGTGTTTCCTCCGCGTAGAAACAGGCGGCCGTCGGAGATTGACGGGAGCGTCCAGCATCGCGCGTCTCGAAAAATCACTCCTCTCCACAACTCCTTGTAACCGTCGGGGGATGCTTCGATGACAATCAATGTCCCGCTTTCGGAAAACAAAATCAGTTTGTCGCCGCAGGCGATGAGGTTGACGTGTCCCGTTTTGTCGCTGCTCCACAGCGTTTTTCCGGTGTTCGGATCGACGCATTTGAATTCACCCTCGGTGTCGCCGTCCGGGTTCGCCTGGTGTTCGGTGATGAAATATCCGAATATGTATCCATTGGCGAACAAGGGCGAGAATATGTCGGTCGATAAGTGTTTTTCTTCCCAAAGCGTTTCAATCCGGCTTTTTCCGGAGTAGTTCCCGGAAATCCTCAACGCCGCGGCGCCGCGTCCGAAGGGGGATGTCAGGAAAACATCGTTGTTATGGAAAATCGGCCAGGACGCGTGTTCGTCGTATCCTTCCGACAATTTGTGTCTCCATAGTTCCTTCCCGGTTTCCGGATCGAAAGCGGATAAATAATTTCTCAACGCTGTGATTATCTGGAATTCGCCGTCTACGGAAACGGGGAGGGGGGACGAGTAGCTTGCTGGCGCGTTGCCCGACTTCCAGACGGTGTCGCCTGTATTCGAGTCCAACGCCGCGACGGCGGCTCCATTTCCTCCCAGCGTGATATAGACCTTTCCGGCGAGGACCAGCGGCGTGCATGCGTAACCGAAGCTCGGAACGGAAGTGTCGTATCTCTTGGTCAGATCGAACGACCACAACAGCGCTCCGGTTTCGGCGTTCAGGCACCCGACTGTTCCGTAGCAGCCCGTGAAATAGATTTTTCCGTCGCTCCAAGTGGGCGTGGCGTAGGTTCCGGGATAGCTGCCCTTGATCTCCCAGGGCCATCCATAGCGGGTCTTCCACAACTCCTCGCCGGTTTCCGCGGAGAGGGATGCCACGTATTGTCCGCCGCGGTCCTGATATTGCGTGTAAAGCCTGTTTTTTACGATTATCACCCCGGAATATCCTTGTCCCAGCCGCTTTTTCCAGACAAACGGGATTTTTCCTTTTGGAAGCGAGATTTCCTCTGAACGCGGGGCGTTGGCGTCGTAGCGCGGACCTCGCGCATGCGGCCAATCCCCGGCGTGGGCGTAGACCGCGGGAATCGCGCAACTTAATATCAACAGGTTGAGCGTCTTTCTCATATAAGGAAGATGCGTCGCTTCCCAGAAAAATCAAACGCTCTTTCAGTCGTGCGACAGCTTTTCGTTGGGGTGGTTGGTGTTTTTGGATGTTCGTTTGGGGGATTGGCGCCTTGGGCGGCTATATACGTTTTTCCGCGTTCATTTCATTATATCGACTTTCACGAAGAAGAGAACGGTTTCAAGTCTTTTGCCGCGCTTTTCGGCTTGAGCGACCAATTGGGAGAGAGACTGGGGACGCGATAATTCACTATCCGGAGAGACATCGAGCAAACTGATTTTACCCAC
>JAADHT010000251.1 GCA_013151705.1 Kiritimatiellota bacterium
AACGTATTCAACGTGCTGCTGTTCCTGCCGTTTATCGCGATCATAGCCAGAATCTGCAACATGGTCATTCCCGTGCCCGACGACGCCGATTTGAAGATACAGCATCTCGAACCCCATCTTCTCGCCACGCCGCCCATAGCCATAGAGCAGGCGATACAATCCATCCGCTACATGACCAAAGAGGCCTGGAAAATGGTTGAGGATGCGATAAAAATGGTTGGAAGCGGTAAAATCGACGACAAGCTTATAGCCAAACTGGAGGCGAGGGAGGATAAAATAGACTCGATGCAGGAGGATGTGACCGATTATCTCGTCAAACTCACCGAACGGCAGTTGACGGAACACCAAGCGGCGATAATCCCGCTTTTGATGCACTGCACCAACGACGCCGAGAAAATAGCCGACCACACGGAAAATCTCGTCGCCTTGGGAAAACGCCTGAAGAAATGCAAAAAAAGTTTGTCGAAAGAGGCGTTGACCGAATTGAAAGAGATATGGAGCACTCTTTCCTCCCAGGCGTCGCACGTCATATCCGGACTCGACAGTACGGACAAGCGTGAGATCGATCTGGCTCAAAAACGCGAACTGAAACTCGACAAAATGTCGGCGAAACTCGAAAAGAACCACATATCCAGACTCAGCAAAGGCGCTTGCGATCCGGTGGTTGGAATAATTTTTCTGGAATCGATAGCCGAAATAGAGAAAATTGGCGACAGTTTCTCGAACATCGCGGACCGCTCCGCCGACATCCAGCAGCACCATCTGGAATTGTGACCTCTCGAATGGACATTCTGAAAACGCCGTTGCAGGGTCAAGTGCGGCAACGCCGTTCTGGTTTTTCGCCGATTCCAAATGACACAATGACACACTGGAGGCTTGTCTTGAGATGCCATGAACCGCATAGTGGTTGCATAATCAGACGGTGCTCGAAAAGGGTAGAGCACCGTGAACTTAACCAGCTATCGCCGGAACTCTCTTTAACCACAGAGGCTCAAGGATTCTACCGCTCTTTCGGAGTCCGCTTAGCGAATTCCGGAAGAATTTTCAACACAAAGATAAAAATAATGAAAAGAACTCTGTGTCTTCGTGCCTTTGTGGTTAAAATAACAAATTCCTATACCATTTAATTAGGGAAGACGGAAATGAAAGAGGGAAAAAACTCCAAACGAAAAAAGGTTTGCATACTCACTTTCGCGAGATCCTGGAACGCCGTTGTGGCGACCCGTGATCTTGGCGCCCACGGGATTAAAGTCATCACCGGCGATAATATGTATATCGCCGCGAGTAATTTTTCGATTCACTCGAAAGGTTTTTTCAGCTATCCGGATCCCGATTCGGATCCGGAGGGATACATCGACAAATTGGTGAAGGTTTGCGAGAAATACAACGCTCCCGACACCGACTTGGTACTTATGCCGTTGCACACCGACAGTTTCATCGTGGCGGCCAACAAGCACCGTTTCGAAGGGATCGCCAAAACCGCTTTGCCGGAACGGGACAAAATAGATCTCATAGGCAATAAAGCCTCGCTCGCTAAATTCTGCGCTGAAAAGGGGATACACATTCCCGAAACGGTTGTGATCGACAGTGCGGACGAGTTTGAAAGCATAGCGAAATCCTTTTCGTATCCGGCATTTTTGAAGATATCCGACAGCAACGCGGCGATCGGACTACACAAGGTGGATTCCGCCGGGGAGGCTATAAAACATTTCAAAAACGATGTCAAAACGATGTCAAACAATTCAATTTGTCCGGTGAAAACCTCGCCATACTTCAAACCGCCGTGCCGGGAGAGGACTATTGCTCTACCTTCCTTTTCGCCCATGGCGAACCCCGCGCCAGCATGACCTACCACAATTTGCTCGACTATCCTCGGAAAACCGGAATGGGCGCTCTGAGGGAAACCGTCGACGCGTCTGAAATGGAGAGTATCGGCTCGCAACTTCTTGAACTGGCGGATTGGCACGGGGTCGCCGAGATAGATTTTCGTTGGGACGGAGAAAACACTCCTTATCTCATTGAAGTCAATCCCCGTTTCTGGGGAGGACTCGGACAATCCGTGGAATCCGGTTGGAGTTATCCGTATCATCTTTTCAGACTGGCGGTCGATGGATATATCGATCCAATCGAACACGACAAAAACAAAAACGTGAAAACCTTCAACCCCTGTCTGATGAGCTTGCTGATGCTGCAGGAGTTTATGGAGGCCCGCGATATGAAAACGGATCTCGGCGAGGCGTTCAAGACATTCAATACCGAATTGGACGAGAGAGGCGATCATTTCAAAGCGTTGGATAAATTCAGCGACAAACTGGCGGAAGCCATAATTCCCGTCGACAGGCTAAAAGCCGTCAAAGAAGTGCTCGGCGCCAACAAAGGAGCCGTGAACGAACTCTTCAAAAAACGCGATCCCCTTCCTCTTTTGGGACTGCTATATCCGCTCGCGGTCTTCCTGAAACATGGCAAGGTATCGGCCGATATGCTGGTTACAGGCGCCGGAAAAAGCGGTAGCGGTAGCGGTGGTGGCGGAGAATCGGGAAAATGAGATTAAAGGAAGAGCAGGTCGTTTTCCTGTGCGCGATGCTCTCTCTTCCCTTGATGCTGTTTCTGTTGCCGCTTATGCTCGCCGCGCGCTTCGGACGCCCCAGACGCGGCGTGAGAATAGCCCTTACCGTCTCAAACAGGTGGCCGGCCTATCTGCAGTTCGTCAGGCTCCCGTACGATTTGGCGATTCTCAGATCCGGAGCGAAAGTCGTGACAATCTCACCAAAAAAAATTGATTCCGTAAAAAAACTCCTGGACCAGGTTGACGCGGTGATCATCTCGGGCGGAGAGGACGTGGCTCCGTCCGACGATGCCGAGGAGGAGGTTTCCGCCAGACACAACCTCGACAGAGACGCTTTGGAGCTGGCGGTGTTGAAAGAGACGGAAAGACGCGGCATGCCTGTTTTGTGCGTGTGCCGCGGAATGCAACTGCTCTCTTTGTCCAAAGGTGGACAAATCGCCTGCCATGACGACGATCCAGACTTCGGCGCGACGCATACAACGAGCTTGGGCAGATGGACCGGGCACAAAGTTGAGATCGCGGAGTCCAGCCGTTTGAGCGGCATCCTCGCAAAGAGAGCCATACGCGTGAATTCCCTGCACCACCAGCACATAACGGATCAGGGAACTCTTGCGGTTTCCGCGCGAAGCCCGGACTTTTTGATCGAAGCCGTGGAAGAGACTGGCGAGCGGTTCGCCATAGGCGTTCAATGGCATCCGGAACTGCTGGCCATGTTCGAATTAAAAGAGGAAAAACTGTTCAAAGCGCTGGTCGCCGCCGCCGTTGCGTACCGCTCCATGCAAATATGAGTTCACGGAGTCGATTCGTTCTCGTATCCAAGAATCATCAAACATTATCTTTCCGAAGCGTCTCGTTCTCCCGTTTGAGAAAATCATTCTCGGCACGCAAAGAATAGCACGTCGCTATCACCATTTCGGGATTGCGTTCAAGCTCGTAAACCAGTCGCCTGAGTGCCGCTGGGACACTTCATATATGCATGTTTTCTGTAAACTATTGGATTGCGACTTCCACGTTGTTTTTTTCAGTGAAATTTTCTCACAACAAAGCATGTTGCGTGTTGTCCGACGACAAGAAAGGAGTCTTAGCGCAGTTTGATTCTCAGGGTTTATCGCGAAAAATGTTGAAATTCCTTTCGGTAGCTTAATGGCGACAAATGATAGGACTTTTTAAATAGTCTCGAGAAATAGAATCCATCGTTAAACCCGCATTTCTCAGCGATCGCGCTGATTTGATCATCGCCTCGCAACAAACTATCAGCGGCGCGCTGAAGCCGGGTGTTTATGATAAAGCGCCCTGGAGACACTTCAAGTAGTTGTTTGAAAATTCGACGAAAATGCGGATATGATATTCCAATGGAAACAGCCTCTTTTTTGAAATCCCAATCCAACTGCGGATGCGCTCTCATCTCATCAACCAGCCGCGATATGGCACTTTTCAGATAACCGCCAACCGCCGGTGTTTTCACTGGTTGTTCATTAAGCCGCAAGAGAAGGTCCTCCAACAGCAAAACGGCGCGCGAATGCGGAATCGGGGTCTGATTCAATAGTTCGGTCAGATTCAGCATCGTAGCAAGAAAACGCTCTGAATGCGTGACTTTGACAAGCGGCCGATCGCCGTCGATCGTGATTAGACCGCTTTGTATGAACCGGTCGACGCGTGGCCCCTTGAAGCAAACGTAAGTATGTTGCCTCTCCTTTTCCGGTGGAGGTCCATAATAAAAGCTCTCCCCGGGATAGGTGATAAACGCCCACGCTCCCTCCACCGAGACGATAGGAGCGCCGCCGATGGCGAAATCCAAATGTCCCCGGTGATTGTATTGAATTCCATAATACCCGTTGAACGTCTGTTCGCGGTGAACCGTCATGTGGTGCTCTATATTACCCGAACCCAGAAAACTGATTCCGTCAAAATAGTCCATGATCAAATAATCCAGTAAATTGCTCAATATGTCTATTCTACAATTCAAAGAGCCACATATAATATAATCATATTGTCAATTAAGGCAAATTTTTTTCTCGTTTTTAAACTCACAAAAAAGGAGTGAGGCAATGAAATTCGGCGTCGCGGATTATGGAATGAACGTATGGCATGGCGGAATGTACAGCATTGAGGATCGCCTAATCGACTTGAAAGGGATTGGATACAATGGAACGGAACGCCTCGAGGCGATCAGCGAGTCGGACGCCATTCACAAAGCCGCGCTATACCGTGGACTTGGAATGGATTTCACCACTTGCCGCGCGCCAAGCATGCGGGCTTGCATTGAATGGACCGCCGCTCTCGGTAAAAAATATATCTGGATGACGCCTGGAGATATCTCCCGCGATGCTGATTTCGATATTTTCTGCCGCCGCGCCAATAAATT
>JAADHT010000257.1:0-3272 GCA_013151705.1 Kiritimatiellota bacterium
ACTTCCCACCAGTTGAGGGTGTTGCGGAATATGAGATTGGTTAAATACCGGAAAACCGGTCGCTCGGTATTCTATTCATTAGACGATGATCACATAGCAAAACTGTTCAAGCAAGGTTTGGAGCATGTGGAGGAGAAAAAATGAGCTACGAAAATTTATTGCTGTTTTTTGAGAATGTTTGGAGCACCACCCTGGCGTTGGCACCGTGGCTTCTGTTCGGTTTTTTAATCGCCGGGCTCCTTCACGTATGGGTGCCGGACAACTTCGTCAAACACCACCTTGGTCGAAAAAGGGGATTGTTGACAGTATTGAAATCAGTGATATTCGGGGTTCCGATGCCTCTATGCTCCTGCGGTGTCATCCCGACCGCGCTCGGAATAAAAAAACAGGGGGCGGGGGACGGAGCGGCGATAGGTTTTCTGATAAGCACACCTCAGACCGGCGTCGACTCGATCATGGTCAGCGCGTCGATGCTCGGCTGGCCGTTCGCCGTGTTCAAATTGGCGAGCGCGTTCGTCATAGGAGTGGTTGGCGGAGCGTGGGCGCATTTCTCGAACTCCCCGAGTTCGAATGAGACAATCGATGATGATGATTCATCGAACGCGCGCAAAAGAGGAATAAAGGATCTATTCGAGTTCGCGGTCGACGATCTCTTCAAAATGATATGGAGATGGCTTGTCGCCGGTATTTTCATCTCCGCCGCAATCACCACATGGATTCCCGAAGATTTTTTCCAGACATACCTGCCGGACAATATCTTCGCGGCGATGCTTGTCGTTCTGGTGATCTCCCTGCCGATGTACGTCTGCGCCACCGCGTCGGTTCCAATCGCCGCCGCCTTGGTCGCGACCGGAATGCCCACCGGAGCGGCGCTGGTCTTTCTTATGGCCGGGCCGGCGTCGAATGTCGCCACGATCGGAGCCGTATACAAGGCGTTCGGAATGAAAAAACTGCTGATATACCTCACCTCGATCATCGTCGGCAGCATGCTGGGCGGATTTCTATTCAATTCAGTGATAATTCCAACCCTGTCGACTCAAAAACCAATGGAGCACCCGGAAGGCGGATGGATCTCGATAATCTCCGCCGCCGTTTTCATACTCCTAATTCTGCGCTTCGCGCTTATGGAGCTCAAGGAAGCGATGAGCGGAAGAAAAGTCAGCTCCGAAAAAGAATTGAAAACAAAAACGCTCACCGTTTCGGGAATGACCTGCAAGAACTGCGCCGCCAAACTAAAAAAAGCCCTGGAGGAGATAGAGGGTGTGGCACTGGCCGACATCGATGTCGAATCCGGAAAAGTCGATATATCCGGCGCAGCCCTGAACGACGACTCCATCGCGGAATCAATCGCCACCGCCGGCTTCTCAATTCATCCTTGACGACAAGCAACTAGTACAGCGTATAACTTAAAACTTCGCTTTGATTGCGAATCTCATGGATGCCAAGTTGTTTCGGAATCAAAGGCTGCCACCGCGGTAACAGTCTTTGACTCCGAAACCGGAACCAGATACGCTTTGTGCAAAAACGACGAGAGAATAGAGGCCATTAGGAAAATTTATCCCGCTCCCCTATTGTCTAGGAATTGCAATCACACCTTCCACCGACACAAGATCGGTGGGGAATCGAAAATCGCGATAGTTAAGGTAAGGACGATGTTATGACTTGGAAAAGTGAATGGAGAAAACTCGCGATGATCGCGGTTGTGTTCGGAATCTTTTTTTATCTTCCTGTAGGGACAGGGAGATTCGATAATGCCGTGATCGAAGCGTTGGAGCTGGTCAAGTGGTACGCTCAAAAACACGTTCTATTGTGCCTTCTCCCGGCGTTTTTCATCGCCGGCGCCGTCGGAATATTCATCAGTCAGGGCGCGGTGATCAAATACCTGGGAGATGGAGCCAATAAATTCGTGGCATACACCGTCGCCGCGGTATCCGGGACGATTCTAGCGGTCTGCTCCTGCACCGTTCTGCCGTTGTTCTCCGGAATACACAAGCGTGGAGCGGGACTCGGTCCAGCGATAGCGTTTCTTTATTCGGGACCGGCGATCAACGTGCTCGCGATAATCATGACCGCCAGGATTCTCGGGATGGAGATAGGAATCGCCCGAGCGATTGGAGCGATCGTTTTCAGCGTCGTGATTGGATTGCTGATGAGCGTCATTTTCAGAAAAGACGAAAATAAGACAAATGACGCGGAGCTGAAAATACCAAAAGACGAGAAACCTCGGGCTCTCTGGCAAACAGCCGTCTATTTCGCCGCTATGGTCGCGATATTGATTTTCGCGAATTTCGCGAAACCGACCGATACGACGGGATTATGGTATACGATATTCCAGGCGAAATGGTGGTTGACAGGAGTTTTTTCGGCTCTATTAGGGATCAGTCTCGCACTCTGGTTCAACGTCAAATTCTGGAAGGTGGCGGCGGCGGCAACCGCGATAACCGCATGTTGGCTGCTGCTCTCCCCGCCTCCGATGGCCTTGGTATTGGGTGGCGTGGTCGCATTATCGCTTATCCTAGCCACCACCAAAGGAGAAACCGGGGAATGGCTCGGCGAATCGTGGTGGTACGCCAAAATGATACTGCCATTGCTGCTGATCGGCGTTCTCGTCGCCGGATTCCTACTTGGGCGTCCCGGCGGAGAGGGAATGATTCCCTCGGAGTGGATATCCTCAGCCGTGGGCGGCAATTCACTGTTTTCGAATCTTTTAGCGTCCGTGGCGGGAGCGTTCATGTATTTTGCTACATTGACGGAAGTGCCGATACTCCAGGGATTGATGGCCAACGGCATGGGAAAAGGCCCGGCGCTCGCGCTTCTACTGGCGGGACCGGCGCTGAGTCTGCCGAACATGCTGGTGATTCGCCAAGTGATCGGCACGAGAAAAACCGTGGTGTACGTGTCACTGGTAGTGGTTATGGCGACGCTAAGCGGAATGATTTTCGGAATGGTGATAAAATAATTTAGGAGGAAATTATTTTATGGATTACAAAACTTTGCTTATGGTTTTCGGGAGCGTTTTCATCGCCGAGCTGGGAGACAAGACGCAGTTGGCGACGCTGCTTTTCGCAAGCGATAAGAAAACATCCAGGCTTGTCGTTTTCATCGGAGCGTCGCTGGCTTTGATCGCAACTTCAGCGGTCGCGGTTTTCGCGGGCGATCTGATCACGAAATTCGTGACAGAAAAACAACTCTCGATCGCCGCCGGCATTGGATTTATCGCAATAGGAATCTGGACACTGGTGAAAGCGTGAGTCGGGGACGGGGAGAGTAGG
>JAADHT010000257.1:3297-4365 GCA_013151705.1 Kiritimatiellota bacterium
CCCGCCCATTTTCGTGAAACGGCCTGCCCTGCGAAGCTTGGAACACGTTACGGGGGGGCGAAAGTAGGGCACTTTCGCCGACTGCGTCCCGCCATAGCTCAACGAGCGACGGCGGAAAGTGCCCCTCCCGCGCGGTTTGACAAATCGACAAGCGCCGTCATGGCATGCTCTCAGAGCGTGAGTCGGTGAATCAGTGAGAGATACGGGAAAATGTTCAATACGGTCGGCGAAACAAACCTACCGTGGAACGTTCCTCGCAAGCAGGCCGGTCCTTTCAGTCCGTCATTTTGTTTGTTTGAATCGGAGGAATTCCGCGAGAAACGCGGGAACCGTGATGAATGTGAAATAGTATTTCCAAACTCCCAGATACCAAGCTAACGACAAAATAGGATACGGACGGCGCCAATACCAGAGTCCGGCCTTCAGCCCGAACAATTCCACAAGCGGCAACAGAAGAGAAAACGCCAACAGCGAAGCAATCTTGGAACGACGTTGATTCGCCGTCTTCAATTTACCCGCGACGACCGCCGAGGAAACGTTCAATCCCCACACCAACATGGCACCGCCAAACACAATGTACGGCGGAATCCCGTCGAATCCGTTGTAAACCGCCATCTTGCCGACATAGAGGTTAAGCAACTCTCCGGCAAAAACGGAAATCCCGCCTATGAACAGCACGAGAAGATCGAATCTACGATCGCTCTTGAGCAAATACGCCGTCAAGCATGCGAAAGCGCAATATGTGGTTATCCGCACGAGCAAAACAAAGTTCGTCATAACCTCTTTACTCCAAGCTGTCCAAGCAATGGTCTGTATTCAGTCATCCTCGTCGGGATCGGGGCTGAGACACCCGCAGGCTGTCCAGTACTGACACCAAATGACGTGGTTGACTGAATATGTCCAGGCAATGCGTTGCTACATTCAACTCCGAAGTGCAACACTTTTGTTGATTAGTATTGCCAACCGCGGTATATTATCCGGCAAATACTAACTATCACGAAAGGAGTTGCCATGGGAAAAAGATACACGCAGTTGACAATGAGGGAAAGATACAAGGTTGAGGAGTTA
>JAADHT010000285.1:0-3260 GCA_013151705.1 Kiritimatiellota bacterium
TCGAAAATGTTCGAAACGCCCCGCTGAAGCAAAAGCAAGCGGGACATTGCTGTATTATACCAAAAAAACGCGCATCACTCACGAGGGAATTGGGATTTTTCCACTATATTTTGTTTTCTCCAGCCATTTTCCTTTCCGGACAACCTTTCATTAGGCTGTTTTCATCGAAATCGCTGTGAGTTTCAAGCTGTTTTCGGGAATTATATGGCAACAGGGATGTAGCGGATCAATTCTGAATCGTATAAACATTCGCTCCGAGCTCAGTTGAATCATTCTGTCGTTTTGTTCACGAATCACAGAATAATACCTGTTTATGTTATGAAACTTATATAAGGAAGAAAAATATGAGATCCCTATTGTCGATATTGTTAATGATCGCGGTTTCGGCGCACGCCGGATACATTCCCTATGTGGCTTCCGACCAAGAGATCGCCCGAATGAAATCAAAATGGAAAACGGTGGTGTCACCATCCACTTCGAAACGAAAGATCTCCCCCCAATGTTTTTCGGCGGCGCTGCGAAGAAGTCTTTCATTGAATCAATTGTTCGCTGAAGCCTTTACCAACACATTGGTCAGGAAATGTTTTCTTTCCGGTGCGATGCTTGAGCCGTTGAACAACGGAACGTTCAGCGGACATCGCCGCTTGGGGTGGCTTGACATTGAATATTCCGCAGTGTTTGAAAACGGTAGCAGGCGTCACGAAAAATGCGCGGTTCGCTTAGTTGATGAAACGGGAACCGTTCTGGTTTCCTGGGAGACCCGTGATTTCAGATTGGTTCCGTTTCACGTGACAGTTGATGAGACGCGGCAGGTGTTGCGAGAAATTCGCGTTTGCGGTTTTCACATCAGAGACATATCGATTGCCGTAAATAACGCGGGAAAAAAGCAATTTGCCGTGAGTTTGCTGCGGACACTGGGAATTATAAAGCAGTCACTCATAGGAGTTGACAAATATGCGGAATTCGCGGAAATGCGAATTGAGTTCTCAAATGAAAGAGTGTTCCGATAAACGGAACGCCGAAAAAAGGAGGAGAGTGGATGAAAACGCTTAAACAATGGAGGATGGTTGGAGGTTTCGCATTGATCCTTCTCGGCGGAACGATGGTTGTTGGATGCGCTTCGACGCTACCGGTGGTTGAACCCGTCAGGGATGACTCCAACATGGCGGTTTCCATATCCATCAAAGATGTTGGAAACCTGGAATTGAAAACAAATGGCGTTCAAACCTGTGATCCCCAGCAGGTGGTCTCGCACGCACGCAACCTCTCAATCGCCGGACGGCACGGAGAAGCGGCCAAGGTGTTCGAGGACGCGGCGAAAAGATTCCAGTCGGTTGGAAGGAAATTCGAGACGAATTGCCGGAAGGAGGCTGTTCGGGAGTTGTACCACAATGGAAGCTACAGAGAGGCCGAAAACCTTCTGAAGACGATTGATGCCGAGCAGGACATTTATGGCCGCACTTCCGAGAGTGCTTGCTTTAGAAAACTGCGTGTGCTGGTTTTTGAAAAAGCGCGTTCGATCAATGCTGGTGAATAAGCGTTCGCTCATATTCATCCGCAATGTTCTTTTTGCATATTAAGGTTCAAAAACAATAAAATACAATTATAGATGTTTACGACATAGGACTTAGTAGTCAACCCAAACAAAGGAGCAATCATGAAAACGAAACGGACAATTGTAGTGACGGGCTTCGCTCTGATGATGTTTTTCAGTGCGAACGCGGACGAACGAACGGGACGCGAGATCAGCGAGTTGGTGAAATCGCTCGACAAAGATCTTAGCGTGGCGAAAGCGAAAGTTGATAAATTGGAGGAGACGAGACGGAAAAGCGAGACCAAGGATTCCGGCAAGCTCCTTCCCAAACGCGCGGAGGCTTTGAGGGATCTCGACCGGCTTACCGAGGAGCTCGACAACACCAAAGACGTCAACCGCAAAAAGGCGATCGAAGGGAAGTTGGAAAAACAGGTGATTAAAGTCGCCGAGTGCAGCGCCGATTTTCTG
Source organism: Kiritimatiellota bacterium (assembly GCA_013151705.1). Lineage (GTDB taxonomy): Bacteria > Verrucomicrobiota > Lentisphaeria > Victivallales > JAADHT01 > JAADHT01. Next base: position 2,003 of record JAADHT010000285.1, read on the forward strand.
GAAGCTCAGAAAAACAGCCTGAAAAACCAGGATCAACAGCTGGAGGTTATGGAGGAGGCTCTAGCTTCGGTTATCGGAAAAATGTACAAGTTACAGAGATATACCGAGAAGAAGTTGGGCGGAGGCAACGCCATAGATATAGAAAAGGCCAAGCTGCAGGAACGCAGAAACCTACAAAGAATGGCGCGGGTTATCGAGATGATGGCCGCCAAAAACGGCAAAGCGCATCACTGGCGCAGCGTGAGACAGACCATCGCGCTCCGCAACGCCATACTCAGCAAACGTTCCGTATCCAAAGACAACATCTACAAAATGCTCGCCACTCAGCGGGAGGTTTACGAGCAGGTGTTGTCGCAAATCTCTATCATCCGCCAGGAACTAGGAGAGGAACGCGAGCTTCTCGCGCAGGTCGCCATCGGCGAGGTTGCCCGTTCGCTGCTGCGCAAAGCGGCCAGCCTGCTTCTCGGCAACCACAATATCGAGGAAATAGGTAAAGTTTCTCTCGCTAAAGTGGAGCGTCGTCAACAGAAACTGCTCGAGTTTATGAACCAGGACAAAGCTAACAGCGGCAATACGTACTACTCCATAGACCCGGAGACAAGCGACGAGTATCCCGCTGGATACGAATCGTTCCTGACAGACGAGATAAAGTAGCCGCGATTTTACGGGAGTGCTTTGACGGGATAGTGACGTTGAGACTGAATCCCGTCAAGGACTCCGGTTAAACAAACTGTTAAAGAAGAAGATAAGCTAGGGTTCAAAAAAGGAGGATGTGAGATGAAAATCACGAAAACAATCGGAATCGCGGTAGTTGCCCTGATGTTCGGAATGGTCTCGCTCGAGGGCGCGACTTCCAAACAAAAGCTTGTGGGCACTCTGCAACGCGAGCAGAAGTCGGCTGAAATGAGAATCGTGAAACTTTGGGAAAGAAACAAACGCGGAGCGGAGCTGGAGAAAATCCTCGCGGATTACAGTGTGCGCGAAATGCGATTGCAGACGCTTTCCGGAAGCAGCCGAACCCGGTCGATCATGTCGACGTTGATCAGAAAGGGAAAAGTCGCGTTCAAAACACCCAGGGATCTCGCGGCGGCGATCGTCAGAGAGTTTTACTTGCGGAAAGGAATCGATCTCGATAAAAAATCATTTATCGCCGGTAGATATCTGATACGCAAAAAGTGCATGGCCAAAGCCGACTACTCTCATTATAAATGGCAGGGGGCTCTCTCCGGCGCGCCGGGTTCGGCATAACCTGGATCCG
>JAADHT010000285.1:3281-5523 GCA_013151705.1 Kiritimatiellota bacterium
ACCATACAGGGATGAAAAATGAACACAAATGAGAATAAATGGATGACAAGGGGGGCGGGGCTTATAGCCGGCGCGGGTGTATGGCTGACTCTTTCGACGGGGACGTTGTCGCGGGTGGGCTGGATATACGAGAAAGTCGGAATAACCGTGATAGCGCTGATTCCACTAGGCGTATGGAGTATTTGGGTGGCGGCGAAATCCGGATCCGGTAGCGACATAACACTGGCCTACATCGGAACCACGGCGCAAAGAGTGGGGCTCCTGGGCACAGTGATCGGCATAGTGGCCGCCACGGTAAGCATAGGTCGCAATCTAAGTGATGGCGCCGCGGGAGCTGTCACAAATGCGCTGCCGGCGGTGGGCCAGGCCCTGGTAAGCACCGCGGTTGGATTCGTGATCGCAATCATATGCGATTTTTTCAGGTATCTCCACACTCGAACCGAATAACATACTGGGAGAATCACAATGTTGCTGACAAACACAGTTAGAAAAAAGATGGCTCAATCGTCAAGCTCATTCGACACTTCCGGTACGGAAGGGATGTTGGATGTCATACTGGCCTGTACCTTGATATTCATTCTTCTGACGGCGTTGATACAAGTCGACAGCGGAAAATCACAGGAGACGGCTTTGCCGGATGTTGATCTGACGAAATCCCGGAAAACCGCGAACGGAGCGTCTTCGGTGAAAAGAACGGTCGTCAGCATAAAAATGAATGGAGCGTCGCCGAGGTTTTTCGTGGATGACCGGGAGATGTCTTTGAGTGAGCTGAAAGGAGAGCTTGGCAAACTCTCGGGGATTGGACAGGTCGCTTTACGGAGAGACAAATCAATCGCCTGTGAATGGGAGGACAAGGTGATAATGCTTTGCAGAGATTCCGGAGTGGACCGGGTGGCGATAATGGTGTCGGCCGACTAAGCGCGCTTATACACTAAGTTTTTTGGCGAATATTTGTCCACGCAATCACAATCAGTTTGTAGATAATGTCTTGTTTATTGAAAATTGGTAGCTACTCAGCGCCTTTTTTAACCACCCGACTTCGCTCGTTGAGCTACGACGGGGCATGCTAACGAACACTAACTGACACTAACAAGTCAATGTTTGGCGGTCCGAACCGGACCGCCAAACGATGTCGTTGAAAAAAAATAAAATGCGGAACGTCCTGCCGTTCGAGTTGAACGGCGGGAGATGGTTTTCTCTTCGTTAGCGCTCGTTAGTGAAAGTTAGTGGTGAACAGTAGCGAAAATTGATTATTGAATATTCATTATTTAACATTATTCCCGGCTTGCCGGGAGGGAGGTGCGAGATGAAAACGAGAAGCGAGAACGGTGGCGGGTTGTTTTCGGGAATGTTGATCTGGATGGATGGTTGTCGGAATCATCGGAGCGGTGATCGCGCAGAAGGGATGGAGCTATTACGCGGCCAACAAAAGCGAATTCGGCGGGAAATTGAATATCAATTCGAAATCCATCGTCGAAGTCGCGAAAAAATCGATGGCGGCGGCTAAAAGAATGGCCGCTCCGGGCAAGGTGGTCGTCAAAGAGAGAAAAACGTCTCCGAAACCGGAGAAAAAGGCTGCGGGCGAATCCCCAAAGGACGGATTCACCAACAATAACGTGTTCAAACGCTTGGGAGAACTGGCGGATCCATACGACAAAGGAGAAGAGGACGGGATGACCTCGAAAAAAGAGGAGTCGACGGAAACAACGAAGGATGCGGACAATGTTGATGAGCGCCAAAAAAGCGTCACGAACAGGCAGATCAATCTCATTTCAGATTTATTGGAGGATTAATTCGATACGAAAAGTCAAATATGAACTCCGCGGGAGTCTCCTGGAAATTGGGGTTCAAAACCTCGCCTCCGGCGGAACAACCCGCCGGGGAGCGGGAAACCTCGTGCGATGTCCTCGTTCGCCGTCGGGTTCATCCCGGCGGAAACAGCATTTGATTTCCCCGCATGCGAGACCGGCTAATTAAAAGCGACACAGGAGTGTCGTAGTCCAAGGATTCGCATTGCGAATCGGAATTCTGACGGCGATAGCCGTCTTTGGATTGGGTCTATGACTTTGCGTACGAAAAGGCGTGTTGGATTGTAGCTAAGCGTTTTCCGCTAACTTCGCAAAACGCGGGGAAAAAACTAAAACCTAAAACCTATAAACAAACAAGGTTGAATAAAATGAAAAAGAAAACAGGCATGATGGTCGCTTTCATCGTTGGATTGATATTCGTATTGCTGGCGTTG
>JAADHT010000092.1 GCA_013151705.1 Kiritimatiellota bacterium
TCGCTTATTTCGAGATAATGGAAGCGTGCGGGCTTTTCAATCGCGGGCAATATGCGAATTCCGCAGAACTGTTTACGAATATCGCGCAAAAAGTAACCGATAAAAAGAGCTTACGGATTATTTCTCTGTTAAATGAGTTGGTGAATGGTTATGCTCAATGGGATGTGTTTAATCATAAAGAGGCCGTGCGTCTTATCGGGAGAAACTTGAAAATGTTGGATGACGTTGCCGAAATCAAAAAATTCCATTTGCCGAATATGACCGGTTTGCCGGAAGATGTTCGGATGAACTTCACATTCTTGGAAAAGGTGAGAAACAAAAAACTCTCTTTTGAACTGATATACGATCTTTTGGCGAACGCGCTTCGCAGGGCGGAATTGGAGAAAAAATACGAAGACGCGACAGCGCGGACATATTCAGCCATTGAGAAAACAGCGAAACTGCGGCTCCTGGACAAATACGGGATAGACAACAGCGCCTGTTACTCTGACAAAATTCCCGAAGGTTCAAGGGAAAAATACACCGAAAAGTATTCAAAGAGTAGTGGAAAACTCGCTTTCGGAGCTCTCGCTTCATTTGAACTTCTGTTGGAACTGGGCGATGTTTATGGTGAACGTTTCGCTCGCCGCGATAAAATAAAATCTCACATGACCGAACGCAACTATTCCATTCTCGGACATGGTATACACCCTATTGACAAATCCAAATTCGACGCTTTATTCGAAGACGCGTTGGCGTTGCTGGACATAACGGTTGACGATTTGCCAAGATTCGCTCAATTTGATTTACGAGGTTGAAATTCCGATGAAAAGACACGACACGCAGATTTGCCTGGTCTCCGGCCAAAGCGTTCCAAATGTGACTCCGGCCATGGATGAACGTCTGCGGCCCGGAAAAATAGTCCTTTGCGCCACGAACGCGATGCGGAAAAACGCCACCATTCTTCAAGCGTTCTTCAGTCGCAAATCCGTCGAAACGGAAATTTTCGAATTGGGAGACGCATACGATTTCAAAGAACTGAAGGAGCGGTTTTTGGTATTGGCGTCATCTTTTGAAAATCAGGAAAACGTGGCCGTCAATCTCGCGGGCGGGACGAAACTGATGACTATCGCGGCACAGGAGGTTTTCGGCGGCGATTTCGATATGTTCTACGTGATTCCGGAACGAGATCTTATCGTGATGATAACCGACGGCGAATCGGAATCGTACGAGATTCAGGATAAAATCAAAATCGAGGATTTTTTCGCTATTCATGGATACAAAGTCACGTCGATAGAGAGAAAAAAGAACATATCCGGCGAGTCGAGGCGATTGTTTGAAAAACTGCTCCCGCGTATGGATGAGTTCGCCAAGCCTATAGGGGTTTTGAACGCTTTGGCCCATGAGGCGTGGCGTAAGCGCGCAATGCAAATCGGAAACGAGATTCCGGAATCGAGTTGGGAGTTGCTGACCATATTTCAGAACCACGGAGCAGTCGACTATTACGACGACAAGAAAATCATCTTCAAAGACGATGACGGAAGGGCTTTCTGCAATGGTTTCTGGTTGGAGGAGTACGTGTATCTTGAACTGAAAAAGCTCGGCGATGAGACTCCCCTTCAGGATTTCGCCGTTTCCGTGGAAATTGAGAACGCCCATGGAGTGAGAAACGAAATAGACGCGGCTTTTCTACACGACAATTCTCTCTACCTTATTGAATGCAAAACCGCTAGAATGAATGAGAAAGGCGCTGAAGTCGTCTATAAGATGGATACGATTTCCGGATACGCCGGACTCTACACGAAAGGGATACTGGTCTCTCACCGAAGATTGGAGCGGCACGACAATCAAAGAGCTAAGGATTTGAATATCACCGTGATTCAGGGAAATGAGATAAACAATTTGAAAGAAAGGCTGTTGCCGAGATGAAAAAAAAGATTCTAATCGCGATGTGCGGTATGAGCCCGGGAGTGGTTACCGAAACCGTGTACGCTTTGTCGAAAAACGGGAAAACCCCCGACAAAGTGGTGGTGGTGACGACGACGGCGGGACGCCGGAAAATCAGGGAGGATCTGCTCGATTCCGGCGTCTGGAGCGATCTGGAAAAGATCATAGGAGCCCATAAGATCGAGTTTGGAGATTCTCATGATCATATAAGACTGATACCCACTTCCGACGCCGGTAACGCCGATGACATAATCACCACCGCGGACAACGCGAGATGCGCGGACTTCATCCTGAACGTCCTGCGGGAGTTCACGGAAAATCCCGAAACCGCAATATCCTTCTCCATAGCGGGAGGCAGAAAGACCATGAGCGTGCTTGGAGCGCTGGCCATGAGTCTGCTCGGACGGGAGAACGACAAACTCTATCACATTCTCGTGAATCCGCCATTCGACTCCCCAGCCCTCGAACCGAAATTCCACTATCCTGTCCCGGAGCTGACTCATAAGGCGCCGGACGGACGGCTTCACTCCTCCGCCGACGCCGAACTGTCGTTGTGCGAGATTCCTTTCACTCGAATCCGCTATCTCTTCCAAAACGAGTTCGCCAGACTTCCTGGGGATTTCAACTCCACCGTGGAGCTGGCCAACAAGAGAATATCCGGGAGGATAGACCCTCCGGAATTGAAAATCATTCCGGAAAGAATGGAGATGTTTTTCGACTCGAAACGGGTGAGGTTCAACTGCGCCGAATTCGTCATGTACTGGATGCTGGCCGAGAGATGCAAAGCGGCGCACGCTCCCATCCATGGACAAACGGCTCTTCAAGAGGAGTACGCGGATTTCGCGGACAACGTCGACGCGAGCGTGATGCCGGAGATAATCAACCACCCGGCACTCGTGAAAAAGGACGAGGGAGACATGCGGAAAATCATCTCCACGATCTCCGCTAAAATCCGAAACGCCCTGACCATCGAGGAGGGGCGCGACGCGGCCCTACCCACAATCGGACGCGGTGTCTACGCGCTGGCGCTCCCCTCGGATAATATCGTGATACTGCGGTAGACCGCGGGATGCGGGGACTGATGGACTTATGGATGCGGGCCCCCCCCCCGCGATACCCGCGGCTCGCGAGGGTCTAGCCTCGGTTTTCTCTCTCTTTTCTCCCACGCATCCATCCGTCCATAAGTCCATCAGTCCGTCGCCACCATCCCCCCTCCCACGGAACGTCCCGGAACGTTCTTTTTCTTTCATTCCACCTTCTCGGCGGCTATCGTTCCATCGCCTGACAAAAAAAGGAGGTCTGACTATGGAT
>JAADHT010000208.1 GCA_013151705.1 Kiritimatiellota bacterium
CGTCCTCCAAATTGGCGGGCAGGACCAGTGGGGGAATATCGTCGCCGGCGTGGACTTGGTCAGAAGAATGTCGCGATCCGAGGTCTTCGGTATGACTTTCCCCCTGCTCACCGATAGCTCCGGCGCGAAATTCGGAAAAACCGCCGCCGGCGCCGTATGGCTCGATCACGAAAAAACCTCCATCTTCGACTACTACCAGTTCTGGCGCAACTGCGACGACGCGGATGTCGCGAAACTGCTCGGGTTCTTCACCAACCTGCCGATGGATGAAGTCGGGAGGCTAGCCGCTCTCGAAGCGCCGGCCATAAACCGGTCGAAAGAGATTTTGGCGTACGAGGCGACCAAGCTGGCGCACGGGCCGGACGAAGCGAAGAAAGTCTATCTCGCCGCATGCTCGAAATTCGGTTTCGCCGATCCAAAAGGCGAAATCGCGACGTCCAGCGATATCGCGAAGATCGCGGCAACCTCCTCCGCGTCTGACGACCTTCCCACTTTCAAAGTCGATTCCGCGAGTCTCGCGGACGGTCTATGGATAGTCCAACTTGTAAACGACGCCGGATTGGCGAACTCCAACGGCGAGGCGAGACGCCTGATAAAGGGCGGCGGGGTCTATCTCAACGACGAGCGGGTTTCGGATATGAACCTCAAAGCGACCCCCGCCGATTTCACCGACGGTTCCGCCATGCTCCGCGCCGGCAAAAAAAACGTCCGCCGCTTGGTGCCTGGCTGATTTTCGGCGGAGACGTGAAATCGTAAAAATTATTTGGAGGATATTATGGGACGGGAGAAAATCAAACTCACGCAATACAGCCACGGGGCGGGGTGTGGCTGCAAGATATCGCCGTCCGTGCTTGACGCGATTCTCGCGGTAGCCAAGCCGTCGCCGCCGCATCCGAATTTGCTCGTGGGAAACGACAGCCGGGACGACGCTGCCGCCTACGATTTGGGAAACGGGACGTCGGTGCTCAGCACGACCGACTTTTTCATGCCGATAGTCGATGATCCGTTCACGTTCGGACGGATTGCCGCTACGAACTCTTTGAGCGATATCTACGCGATGGGCGGGAAACCGTTGATGGCGATCTCCATTTTCGGCTGGCCGATCGACAAACTCTCCGCGGAAATCGCGGGCGAGGTGATCGAGGGCGGACGCTCCGTCTGCGATGACGCCGGAATCCCTCTCGCGGGAGGACATTCCATCGACGCGCCGGAACCCATCTTCGGCCTCGCCGTCACCGGATTGGTCGAAAATACCAAATTGAAGCGGAATGACACGGCCGAGGTTGGTTGCGAGCTGTTTTTGACCAAACCCGTCGGAATCGGAATACTGACCACCGCCCAGAAAATGGGTGTGATCGACGATGCGGGAATTCAACCCGCCATCGACGCGATGTGCGCTCTGAACAAAATAGGCGCGGAAATCGCGGAAATCGACGGAGTGGCGGCTATGACGGATGTGACGGGATTCGCGCTTCTGGGCCATCTCTGCGAAATGTGCGAGGGAGCTGGGGTGTCAGCACGTTTGAATGTGGACGATATTCCCCTTTTGCCGGAAGTGGGCAAATATCTCGATATGGAGTGCGTTCCTGGCGGCACGTACCGGAATTTTCAGAGTTACGGAGACAAGATATCCACAATCACGGAACGACGGAAGGAAATTCTATGCGATCCGCAGACTTCCGGCGGACTGCTTGTGGCGGTGAAACCAAAATCCGTAGGCGAGTTTCTCGAAACAACGGCCGCCGGCGGGCTTGATCTCGCCCCGATAGGCGAAATCATTCCCGGCACCGACAAACTCGTGGAAGTGGAATGTTGCTCATTTAAGCCCGGCTGCGGTTCCAGGACTTGACTTGACAAACCTCAGCGTCCGATTTTCACCATGATCTTCCACATTTCGTCGGCAGTTTCGCACTCGAGCAGTTTGTCGATGTTCTCCTGCTTGCCGAAGTAGCGGGCGAGCTTCGATACCATATCCATGTAGAACATGCTCGCCTGCGTCGGAACAGCCGAAACGAAAAGCAGATTGACCGTCTCTCCATCGCCGAAATCAACGCCGCTCTTTGACATCCCCACCGCGAGCGTCAAGCCGCAGGCCTTGACACCCCGCGCGTGTGGAAACGCTATGCCCAAACCAACCGCGGTGGAGCAAAGCGCCTCCCGATGAAGCAGCGCTTTTGCGAACTCCGCTCCGTCCTCCACGAATTCCTCTTCTCCTGCGAGACGCGCCATCTCCTCAAGCACTCCCGCATGCGTCTCGGACTTCAAATCGCGCGTCATCAAATCAAGCGAGGAGAATTTCGCGACGCCTTTGTAGTGCGCCACCGAGTCGTCCGGACGCGACAACGGTTTGTCGTCGGCGTACAGAAACCTATTGCAACTCGGACATACCGACCATTGATGCGGATTCTTCACAGCGATGGCTTCGGCAACCGGAAGTTTCATAAAACATCCCATGCAAGTGTCGTTGATCATAGGAGAAACGAAAATCTCGTATCTGGAGCTGATTCTGTCAAGTATATCGAGAATCTCATCAGGAAGCGCCTTTTTCATCTCCGCGATATTCGCTAATATCTCATTGGCGGTCTCTTCCGTGTCCTTGTTCTTGTGCAGAATTTCATTTTCACGGAGAATGATCTCCATTTCCTGGATTTGGATAAGCTGGTTGATGTGTTTGTTCATTTCCGTTTTCCGAATTGAGGTATTTGTGGTGATGTGACGCGACAAAGGAATATACGACGTTTCAAGCCGGATACAAACACGAAGCGGAAAAAAACTGAATTTCACATGCCGTCGCATGGCGCGCCTGTGAATTCAACCGGCTCCCGTGAGAATCCACGAAGGATTCAGATTCAAGTCAATCTGGCGAATCCGGAATGAGCCTGCTCGAAATCATAGCGTGCCACCGCGCCACCGCATCACGAAACGCCCAAATGTCGCCCTGGAAGGAGCGACCTTCTTTTCCACTTTAGAACTTTAGAACTTTAGAACTTTAGAACTTCCCCACCCGTCCTAAAAGGGAATCCCCTCTCAAATGTCTTCTCATCGCCATAAGGGCGGTGTCGGGATCGTTCAAACGAATCGCGCCGGCGATGAGTTTGTGTTTGGCGTTTGAGCGTATCAAAGCTGTTTTGTCCGACTCGGAAATAGGTTCGGACGGAGTTTTATATATGT
>JAADHT010000147.1 GCA_013151705.1 Kiritimatiellota bacterium
CAATAGAAAAGGTTCCATCTCGCTTCTGCTTCAAAAAGCGAGTCACGATATAGATATGCTACACTATTTAATAGGAGAATATTTTAACAGAGTAGTTGGCATGGGAGCCTTAAGTGTCTATGGTGGCGGCAAGGCAAACGACCTGACTTGCGACAAGTGCGATGAGAAAACCTTATGCAACGATTATTCGGAACGCTCGGATGCCCCCGGAAAGCTGATGTGCTGCTTCCGGAAGGAGGTCGATGTCGAGGATCAAAGCATGCTATTGATGTCGACACCGAATGGGGTTCTCGGGTCATACATGCAGTGCCATTTCTCTCCGGACTCGTGGCGCAATTACACAATCATCGGCGAAAAGGGACGAATTGAGTCCAATGCCGATGAGAGCGTAACTCTTTTCACTCAAAAGAAAAATCAAACACGTCGCAATAGTGGCTTCCCGTATTCTTGGGCGCGATACGAAGTCGGGAGCACTGAAACAGGGCATGGAGGCGCCGATCCCCAAATGTGCGAAGCTTTTCTCGACTACCTGGTTGACGGTATTCCGCCACGCGCCACATCTCATGATGGACTGATGGCTGTGAGCACCGGTGTTGGAGGAACGGAGTCGTTAAGAAATGGTAGCTGTCCCGTTGATATCAACCTTGAATCCATTGGAGAATCACGATCAGGTGCGGGAGTTCCTCGGTCACCGCGACGCATGTCGGGAGCCAAAGAGTCTCCAACGGGAAAATAGGGAGTGAAAACTGGGCGCTTGAAGTTGAAACGCACCCGTAGGGTCAAAAAACTCATCTGTTGAAAAAAGTGACTGAATTTTGTGGATTTCGAGGTTGGCGAGACTCGCGGAGGAGATATTCCCGAATCCCTTGAAACGCGAGATCCGCGAGGGCACGGACAACTTGTTGACGGAGAACAACCGCCGAGAATAAAACAAACCACGAAAGCAGTAAAGCGCGAACGCGAAACGGACGCGGGAGAACGGGAAGGGAGAAAAGGGAATTCCACGCAGTTGCCGCGGACCAAGGCACATACCGCCCGCGCGTTGGGCCAACGCGCGCTACTTACGCAGGCTCCGGCGATAGCGGGCGCGCCTCCGGATGCTTGTTTCCGAACCAGGAATTCTGGCGTCTGGCGTAACGCCTGGTCGCTGTTACTATCGAGTCGCGCATTGTACCCGCGTCGATAGCGTCATTCAAATATTCCGCGATGATGGGATAGCCGATTGCCTGTTTGGCCGTGGGAGATTCCGCCAACCCCCGCGCCAAAAGCGCCTTGGTCTCCTCTATCCATCCGGCGGATAGCATCACATCCGTCCGCTCGGCGATCGCTTCGCGCAAAACATCCCTTTCAGGAGCGAGTCTCCACGCTTTGACACTCATCACCGGTTCTCCGCTCCAAGTTTTTTGAAGCTCGGTGATCGAGATTCCCGTGATTCTGAAAACCTCCAACGCCCGGATCAAACGCCTGCGGTCGTTCTTCCAACGTTCATAGTCGATGGAGTCCAGGGAACTCATCAAATTCCTCAACTCCTCGAATCCCTCATCTGAATCGTAGAGAGCGTCCAATTCCGAGCGCAAGGCGCGATCGGCCGGCAACGGGTCCAGGCCGTAGATCAAGGAACGAATGTAGAGTCCGGTTCCGCCGACCACCACGGGAAGGACGCCGCGGGCGCGAATGTCGCGGATCGCCGCGTTGGCTTCGTCGATATAGGTAAAGACATCCAACGGCTCGGATATGTCGAGAAAATCGATAAGGTGATGACGCGTCCTCGTCCGCTCCTCCGGAGTTGGCTTGGCTGTGCCGATGTCCATCCCGCGGTACGCCTGCATCGAATCGGCTGATATCAACTCCGCGTCGACGATCTCGGCGACGCGCATAGCCAAAGCGCTCTTCCCGGAAGCGGTCGGACCCATGATCACGAGCGCGTCAATGGCCGGATTGACATCCTCAAGTATTTTTTCAGCGTAATAATCCATATTCAAACCATCGGGTTAGTAACCACCAAGACTCAAAGACACCGAGAAATTCAACGATAAAAACATGCGTCAAGGCCGCCGGTACAAGACGCGTGCGGCGGTTTCGCGGAGCAGTTCACTTGACGTGCGCCGCGAAAACCGCGCAACCAACTCCAGAGCGTCTTTCGAGCTGTCATTCCCAAGGACAATCAACGCGTTGCGCCTCAACTGGGTGACTCCGGCGTATTCCATCGCCGTCCCTTTAATCGACCTCGACACCTCGCCCGCCGAAACTTCGAGCAACCACCGCAAATCGATTCCGGCGGGAGGCGGAAGGCGCGTGTCGCGGCAAACATTCAGGCATTCGCCGCAACCGAAAATCCAATCGCCCAGCAACTCGGATTCAGAATCCGAAAGCGGTTCCCGACGCTCAATCGTCAAATGGGAACGGCAACGCTCCATCGCGAAACCTCCGCGAGAGTCGCATGAGAGAGCGCCCGTGGGACAATTCGAGACGCATGCGCCACAACCCTGGCACCAATCCGTTTCGCCGCCCTTTTCCATTCCCCTCACGGCTTCTCCGTCGTCATTCGGGATTTGAGCGCCCCCTGTTTCGACTATAACATCCGTTACAAGTTCACACAGAAAGCAACCGCTACCATATCCCGGGACGAGCAAGGCCTGATTCCTTCCAATCGTTCCCAATCCCGCGAGAACCGCGAGCGACCTCTCGGGCAACGGTTGCGTGTCCACGGCCGGAACGGCGCGGAAATCGCGGCCGAGCGCGGATTTGAGATCCTCCGCGAGTTCCGCGAGAATCGATTTTGCGAAAACGTGGTAGTCAATTCTCGCCGCGTAAGCGGCTATCCTGCCGACAAACCGAGTATTCCGCGAGTTATTTTCTCTTTGTGATTTACGGCAAACCTTGCCTCCATCCGGAAACAAAAGCGGAAATGAAGGGGCACCGGAGGAATCCTTGGCTTCAATACTTCCCGAAACCGACGGCAACGCGGTGAAAGGGATGGCTAAAATAAAAATCGAGCGCGCCCAAGGGAAAAGTTTCCCAGGATCGGATCGCAAGGAAAAAGTCTCGCGCAAATAGCGGGGCGAGGCGGGAGAAAGATAATCCGCCGCGAATCTCGCGGAAAGCGTTGAACCCCGCAGTTCGCATATGGAAACAACACCAACCGCGGCGACACCTCCAGTGGAGGCTTCCGCGTTGATGAACGCGTTCAAAAAATCTGAATTGACTTGGGTGGACATCTAATGAAAGGAAGGCGATTCCCCTTTTATTTGTAATTAACCCCTTTTCGAACAGGGTCTAGGGTTTCGATGACGGGGATGCTCGGCGTCCCCGCGCCCCTATGCGTTCATTTTGGGCCCTTGGATTTCTCCAATCCGTGCAGGTCGATCAATTTATTCATAGCGTTTTTCGCCTGTTGGGCCCATATGTGCTTGGGATAGCGGCGTATGAACTTTCTATACCAATAGACGGCCACTCTGTATTTCCCCTCGAGTTCCGCACACTTCGCGGCGTTGTAGAGAAAATACGGCATCTCCTTCGCCCTCGGAAAAAACAAGATGGCCTTTTCCGCCATGCGACGGGCTTGCTTGAATCGCTGTATTCTGATTTTGACCAACAACGCGTCCTTGACCTTCTCGGACGATTTCGGATCATTGGGATGTTCGAAAGCGTTTTCAGCCACCTTGGAAGTCCACAACGGAATCGTCGCCAAGGCCACAAGACCGGAAATGAGCAGGAATATTAGGAATTTTTTCATTTGCGGCACCTCCAAAGTTTCTTTCCCTTTTCAAACCACCTCTCCGAGTATATCCTCATTGTTTGAAATTTTCAACCCATACTACTCCCCCCGCGCCGAAAAAAGGGATTCGGCGCTATTAAAATTGTTTGACACGGACATCGGTTCGCCAACCGCGCGGTTGATGTCAAATACCTGAATCCGTAAAAAAACTCGAAAAAAGGTCGGCAAAATATCATCCCGCACGCTTGACTTTAAAAAAAAATGTGCTATGCTGATCCGTTTTCATAAGTCGTGTCCTCATTCCGATGATTCAAAAAG
>JAADHT010000037.1:0-2833 GCA_013151705.1 Kiritimatiellota bacterium
GGTAAAAATGAAATACGCTCTCTTTCCACGGCTTTCAACGAAATGCTTGACAAGCTCAATCTGATTATAAGCGAACATAAAGAATCGACGGATCACATCGCGCATGACCTTCGTTCTCCCCTTACCCACATACTAGGCGCTATTGAATTGTTGATAACGAAAAAACGCCCCCCCGAGGAGTACGAGATGGCTTTGGTTTCCACGATGAACAGTATTGTGGAGCTTCAAAAACTAATCGATTCACTCCTGGATATTTCCTTAATGGAGACGTCCATACTATCAGATCGCAAATCAGTGGAGATAGATTCGATGTTGAAAAAAGTGTTGGATGTGTTCCAATACGCGTTGGAGGCCAAAAACATTCGTTTTGAATATCATTGCGAAGTGGATGGCGTAATGCAAATAAACGAAGCTCTAATGACGCGCGCGATAGCGAATCTGCTGGATAACGCCGTAAAGTTCACTCCGACACACGGATTCATACAAATGCGCGCTATGACAAGCGAGTCGAACTTCAAATTCACTTTGGAGAACGAGGGTGCCCCCATCGAAGAAAAAGACGTCTCTAGAATTTTCGACAGGCTGTACCGAGCCGACACCGCTAGAACCGAGGGTGGGTTCGGATTGGGGTTGAGTTTCGTGAAAGCGGTGGTGGAAGCTCACGGGGGATCAATCTCAGCCACAAACTCGCCCAATGGGCCCATCTTTACCATAACCCTCCCAAATGGCGATGTGGGATAACCAGGCCCCGTTCGAAAAGGTGTCACAGCCATGCCGAGAGCGTGCGGTCACCGGATTGGGGTGCTCGAAAAGGTCTCGCAACCAAGCGCCCGCTCAACAAACCCCGCTTGCGCCACTTGCAAACACCGGAAAACGAAGTTAATTTATCAACCTTTGGAAAGGTGTCGCTCCAACGCGAACAATTATTTCAATTTTGTCGAGCGATGGTGGCGTTTTATCAAACGCGTGTATGAAAAAGAGGTGATCGAAATGAGTAAAAGTTTGATGCGGGATTTATTGAAACTAGCCGTGGAATCGCGGGCTTCCGACTTACATATGGTTCGGGGACGCCCCGTCGTGTTGAGGATAGACGGCAAACTGGTCGATACCGACGCCGTCCTGGACGAACCGACAATGTCCCGGTTTCTCGCGGAAATGGCCACGGAGGAGATGATTGAGAAATATGACAAGTTTGGAGACCTGGATCTATCCTATGTCGAAGACGAGATCGGACGATTCAGGGTGAATGTCCACAGACAGCGAGGTGAAGCGGCTTTCACTCTGCGACACGTGAAAAACGAGATAATGCATATCGACCAAATAGGCGTCCCTATGGTACTCAAAGACATAGCCGAATCGGAACGCGGCATCATCATTCTGACGGGAACCACTGGAAGCGGAAAATCCACCACCCTGGCCGCCATGCTCGAACACGTGAATCTCAACTTCAGAAAACACTGCATCACGATCGAGGATCCCATTGAGTATGAGTTCGAAGATAAAAAATCCATATTCGAGCAGCGAGAAGTGGGAATCGACACCGAATCATTCAGATTCGCCCTCATACACTCCTTGCGTCAGGATCCGGACATCATAATGGTCGGCGAGATGCGGGACAAAGTGAGTTTCGACGCCGCCTTGCAAGCAGCCGACACGGGACACTTGGTGTTGAGCACCCTGCACGCCACCAACGCGGCACAGGCCATCACCAGGATTCTCGACTTCTACGAACACCATGAGCAGGAGTCCATACGAATAGCGTTGTCTATGAATCTGCGGGCAATCATTTCCCAACGCCTCATTCCCAAAGCCTTCGGAGGGGGGGTGACGCCGGCGGTCGAAATAATGATCAACACTCCGCTGATACGAAAACTGCTGGAGAGAAACGAGCTGGAGAAACTATCCGCCGCCATAGGCGGAGGAAAGAAAGACAGAATGCAAACGTTCAATCAGTCGCTTATGGAATTGATGAACGAAGGCTTGATTACCGAGGAGGACGCTCTGAAGACCGCGTCCAACCCGGAAGCACTGAAAATGGCGATGCAAGGTATCGATTTGAATGCGGATTCGCAAATACTCAACTGAACACTCGGAGGAACAATGGGTGGTATGCCTACAATAGCCATAGTCGGAAAACCGAACATCGGAAAATCATCTCTTTTCAACATCCTGCTCGGACGTAGAATGGCGATCGTCCACGAGGAAAGCGGAGTCACCCGCGACAGAGTCATCGCCAGCGCCTCCTACAAAGGGAGACATTTCCAAGTGATCGACACCGGTGGACTGGGAGTCTTTGCCAACGACAAGAAAAAACGCGGACTTTGGGACGACGGAATAAGAGTCCAGGTCGAAGCGGCCACCGACAGCGCGGATCTAATAATTTTCATGACCGATGTTAACGATGGAGTCACACCCCTTGACATCGACATCGCCGACACGCTCAGGCGTTGCTCCAAGCCAACCGTACTCGCGCCCAACAAATCCGACAATCCGGAAAGGGACGCTTTGGCATCGGAATTCACGTCGATATCGGCCGACACCGAGGGCGTTTTTCCTATATCATGCGTCCATCGCAGGGGAATTGGCGCACTGATGGAAAAGGCGCTCTCGCTCATTCCGGATGCCTCCGCTCCCTCCAAGAATGCGGAAAGGCTGCGTTTGACGGTCGCCGGGCGTCCCAACGTCGGAAAATCCTCCCTGCTGAACAAGCTTGTCGACGACGACAGGCAAATCGTAAGCGATATAGCCGGCACCACCCGCGACGCCGTCGATGTTGATTTCGAAATATCGAACGGCAAAGAAAAAATACCGGCCACACTCGTCGATACGGCGG
>JAADHT010000037.1:2854-9023 GCA_013151705.1 Kiritimatiellota bacterium
GCCGACACCGCCGTTGAGGTTTTCAGCATAATGCGAGCGGAATCAGCGGTCAAACGCTCCGAAATAGTACTCCTGGTGCTTGAGGCTGGATTGAACGGCGCCACCGCTCAAGACAAAAAAATAGGAAAAATGATAGAATCCTCGGGAAAAGGTTGCGTGATCGTCGCAAACAAATGGGATAAATGCCAAGGAGTCAAACCAAAGAGCGTAGTCGAGGAGATACGCTCGACCATGCCGTTTCTGCGCTACGCCCCAGTGATCTGCGCCTCCGCGAAAACAGGCGAGAATATGAGGATGATTCTCCAAGAGACATCAAAACTCAAAGAGCGAATCGACTCCAGAATACCAACTCCGTTGCTTAACAGGATACTTCAAGACGCCGTGTTACGCAATCCACCTCCGTTCCAAGGCGGAAAACCCTTGAAAATCTACTACGCCACAAAGTCCGACTCCATGCCGCCGACGTTTCTCCTTTTCGTGAACGATCCAAAAAAATGTCCGAGAAACTACGATCTCTATCTGAGGAACACTTTGAGATCCCACTTGGACTTGATCGGTCTTCCAATAGAGCTGAAATTGAGAAAAAGAGAGAAACCACGGTGATGAAAACCAATGAAACAAATCAATCTCTTGTGGTTACGAGAGCTTTTACGGAGGAGCCTGACGGAAAACGTTTTAACTCCGCGAAACTTTCACCAGGCGACCGATTCGGCAATTACGAGATAATCGACTTCATCGCTCGAGGCGGAAGCGGCGCGGTGCACCTAGCGGAACACACGGATCTAAACAGAACAGTGGCTTTGAAAATCGTCTCATCCCATTTGGCCGAGGACGACTCTTTCCGTGAAATGTTCACTAGGGAGGCCAAGGCGTCCTCCAAATTAAACCACCCGAACATAGTGCAGACCTATGACGCTGGGACTATCGACGGAACACCCTATCTGGCGATGGAGTACATCGAGGGCGGAAGTCTGAAAGACTATGTGGGATTACCACCCGAAGAGTCGATGCCATTGCCGAAACTGCTCTCAATAATGCGTGATGTCGCCGACGCGCTCCGATACGGACAAGAGACGCTGCAACTGACGCACGGTGATATAAAACCTGAAAACATTCTACTCTCCTTCGACGACAAACCCCACCTCGCCGATTTCGGTCTTTCGGAGACGATCGCATCCAAAAAAAAGATGGAGGGAAACTCTACCAAAGTTCTGGCCACCCCCGTCTACGTGGCGCCTGAAATTGTGGCGAGACAAGCTTTACCTGGCGATCCGCGCCCCGATATATACTCTTTCGGTTGTATGATGTTCCATCTCATAACCGGAGAACCTCCGTTCAAAGCCTCGGATGTCTCGGCGCTGATTTTGAGCCATATGCGGAAAAAAGCCCCATCCCTGATGTCTCTAGTGCCGGGAATATGCAAAAACCTCAGCGATCTGGTCGATGAGATGCTGCAGAAACATCCAAACGACAGACCACAAAACTGGATTGAGGCGCGGAACAGGATATCAGACATAATCGAAGAGCTGAAACACCCGAGAACGCACATTCTGAAACGCCATATAGCGTTGGTGGTGGCTTTCACTCAAATAGAACTCAAAATCCTCATTGCCGCATGCGCGGCGTTGATGATATACCTGCACCCCGTTCTAGGCACTTTTCTAGCGGCTCTCATTCTTTTGATCAACTATCTTATAAAATCGCTCAAAGAACCACAAAACTGGCTCGGGATATTCAAGGAGTGAAAAATTGGAGAACTCGTGGACGAGTCCGCGCGTTTGCTCCCACGCTAAGCGCGTTCATTCGTGCAATTACTGTAATTCGTGGACGAATATTTGACCTTTCTGAGAAGGCAGGCATCGAGAAACGGCACTGGAACCAGCTTCGCGAGTCCCGCGAGAATCGCGGACCGCGCCATAGAGACTGTGTGTTGTTTAGCAATTGCTCATCCCCCCTTGAACACAACCGCGAAAGTCGCGAGAATCACCTTCGCGTCGCCGAGAAAAGTGATATTTTCCAGATACCGCTCGTACAGTTCAATCTTGCGCGGAAGAACATTCTCAACGTATTCCCGCTCGGGATCCTCGGCCGTCGCCAAAATCTCCTCCTCGTTCCGGAACTCGACCGAGGCGGGATCGGTGATCCCGGGGCGTATCGACAGTATTTTCAACCATCTATCCGGAAACATCTCGATATATTTCGCCACTTCCGGACGCGGCCCCACCAGAGACATATCTCCCTTGATGACGTTCACCAGCTGCGGCAGCTCGTCAATCTTCGTCTTGCGCAGCACCGCGCCTATCCTAGTCGCGCGCTTTCCGGAACCAGGCTCGAAATCCTTTCCATCGGTATCGTCGCGCACCGTCATCGAGCGGAACTTCAGAATATAGAAAAATCCACCGTTCAATCCACCCCGCCTCTGCCTGAAGACGACCGGTCCTTTCGAATCGAGTTTTATCAAAACGGCGACAAGCAGAAACAACGGAGCCAACGCCAACAGCATCGGTACCGCCACAAGCAAATCGCACAAGCGTTTCAGGTTATTTCGATACAAGGAGTCTCTCCACTATTTTTCCCGCCGCGTCGCCGTCCCCGTAGGGCTTGACATCCGTCTTTCTCGGCGGATTCGCCGCGAATTCCGCGACCGCGGTCTCTATAGCCTCCCGCGAGGCGCCGACCAGCTTGTTCCATCCCAACTCCAACGTCTCCACCCATTCAGTATCGTCGCGGAGCGTCACGCAGGGCACATCGTAGAAAAACGCCTCTTTCTGAATCCCGCCGGAATCCGTCAAGATTATTTTGGAGCCTTTTTCAAGCAACAGCATATCCAAATATCCTACCGGCTCGACGATTCTCACCTTGTCCGAAAACGAAAGCCCGTATTCCTCCAAAAACGACTTCGTCCGAGGGTGCATCGGATATAAAACCACAGTTTTCTCGGAGAGCAAGTTCACCGCGGCGACGATATCCGCGAGTCTCGCGGGATCATTCGTGTTCTCGGCGCGGTGGCAAGTCAGCACAATATATTCAAAATATATTCGCCGCGAGCGAGCGCGAATCCCGCGAGCGGATCGCGTTCGCGTTCGGCGATGGAATGAAAACGCAACGCGCAATCGTACATCACGTCGCCCACGAGGACCGCCGTATCCCCCCTCCCCTCGTTCGTCAAGTTTTCGACGGCCACGCGCGTGGAGCAGAAATTCAAATCAGAGGTGTGATCCGCCACAACTCTGTTTATCTCCTCCGGCATCCTTCTGTTGAATGAGCGCATCCCCGCCTCGACATGCGCCACGGGTATATGAAGCTTGACAGCCGCCAGAACACCGGCGAGCGTGGAGTTGGTGTCGCCGTACAGCAAAACCCAGTCGGGCTTTTCATCGATCAAAACCTTCTCCAACCCCTCGAGCATCGCAGCAGTCTGGGACGCGTGCGAACCGGATCCGACCTCAAGATTGTGTTTCTCCTTTGGGATCCCCAACTCTCTGAAAAAAACATCGGACATTACCGGGTCGTAGTGCTGGCCGGTGTGAATCAACACCTCCTCCAAATCCGCTCCGTCGGCCCTCATCTCCGCGAGTCTCGCGGAAACCGCCGCCGCCTTCACGAATTGGGGACGAGCCCCTATTATCGTGCATATTCTCATCTTTGAAATTTCCCCGTTACACAAACCGTTGTTAAAGCAATGGGAAACTACGTCCAACTTCCGACGATTCAAGCCCATTTCATTAATTAGACCTTATTCGAACAGGGTCTAGTTAGACCCTGTTCACCGCCAAATCGCCAATCATACGCTCCCCCCGGCCTCGCATGTCGCGATCTGTGCGGAGCCTGTCGAAGGATATCGGGGTGAGGGAAATCAAGTCGGATGTCGCAGTTCCCTCAAACACAATTCCACTCATTCGGCTCGGCGCAGTAACGACGAATCAATTTTTTTCGTGCTATTCTCCCCTCGATTTGATTTTTTTTGAAAATAATTCTTCTTTTTGACGTTTTTTCCTTGATATATTTGTAAGTAGTATTACTTATATGTATTTAATGTGGACAAACAAAGGAGGTGACGTATGCGCGGAGAGTCGATTGGGGTCATTGAAACGAGAAGGAACGCCAAGCTGAAGACATTGGCCGGGATCGGTCCGGTTCTACAAGGAACGATCAGTGCGATCGGAGTTAAATGCGGCAACCCCAATTGCAAATGCGTGAATGGGGAGAGGCACGCCTCCAACATCCTGACTCGGAAGATCGACGGCAAAACGAAGTCCGTGTACGTTCCCGCCGGAATGCTGGAGGAAGCGAAAAAATGGACTCGGGAATACGCGAGGGCGAAAGCCTTGCTGAAAGAGATATCGGATTGCGACGAGCGAATACTCAAACTGTACGTGAAAAGCCAAAAAGCGGCAAAGGCAAACCGAGCCGCCGCCAAAAGGAGAAGCCCGTAAGGATAACGGACGCGGACAACGTGAAGATAGTCGTGGATCAATTTTTTTCCGACGGAGCCATCAACAAATGGATCTCGGATATATCCGACCCGAGGAAAAGCGGAATGATCACGTACGAGCTGCCGCATCTCATCTGGGCGGGACTGTTGATGTTCATATTGCGCCTCAAATCCCGGCGTCAACTTAAAAAGGAGAGCGAGACCGATGTTTTTCTCGCGAACCTTCTTTCCTTGAGCGGCACGTCCGAAGAGACAGTGGCGGTTCCCGACACTTTGAACTATCTCATGGAGCGCTTGAACGTCGATGAGTTGGAGACTTTGAAAGCGAGACTGGTGAAGCTCCTGATAAAGGAGAGGCGCTTCGACCCCTTCCGATTCAACGGGGGTTTGCGGGTAGCCATCGACGGCACGCGGTTGTATTCGTTTAATCATCAACATTGCGAGCACTGCCTGAAACAGGAACACAAGGACAAGCCGACGACGTGGTCCCACGACATGCTGGAGGCGAAGCTGGTCTGCGAAAACGGTTTAGCCATATCATTGCTCAGCGAGCCCGTTCAAAACGAGAGCGAAAAATACGACAAGCAGGACTGCGAGCTCAAAGCGTTTTATCGTTTGGCGAAGCGGTTGAGGGCGACATACCCCCGCACCTCGCTCTGCCTGCTTCTCGACGGGCTGTACGCCTGCGAGGAGGTTTTGAGAATATGCGGGGAGAATCATTGGAGCTATTTCATAGTATTGAAGAAAGGAAGCATACCCACCCTGTATAAAAGGGTGATGGAGGAGAGGAACGCTCATCCGGAGAACAGCTTGGAGGCGGTTTCCAACGCCGGCATGACGCAAAAGCTCTCATGGGTGACGTATGTCAAATACAGATCAATGTACTTCCACGTCGTCATTTGCGAGGAGGGCGTGGAGGGAGAGGAGCAAGGCAAAACATGGGTATGGATCACCGACGCCGAACCATGCGCGGGTAATATAAACAAGTTAGTTAACAAAGGAGGGCGACAACGCTGGAAAATAGAAAACCAAGGATTTAAAGAACAGAAGAGAGACGACTTCGAACTTGAGCACCTTTACGGCGAAACGCCGACGGCTTGGAGAAACTACTACCAACTCATGCAGATAGCCCATATGCTTGATCAACTGATGAGGTATGGCGACGTCTGCGTCAAACTCCAAGAGAAATCCCCGGAACGGGGAAACAAACCCATTCTGCCGTTCCGCGAATACTACCAATCCACACGCAATTTCATACGAAGACTGGCCGAATCGTTCAGGAGAGATCTTTTCTCGACCTTGGCGTTGGAGCTGCCTGGAAGAATTCAAATAAGATTCGACTCGTCATAAAAGGCTCGCCGTATTAGGAGCCAAGTTCGTCGTCTCTACCATATAAAAAATAACGGTCGTTAATCGATCAGGTTGCGCCACGCCCGCAAAACTGCTCTTCGAGCCGAGGATGCGAAATATCGATCCTTTTTCAATTGATTCTTTATCACTGGTTGCAATCGGCGGGGGTCTTGTTTTTTCGTCGGGAGAGGTTACTTTAAACAAGAGGTGTGTTTGACTCTTGTGTTTTCAGTGCTTTTTTGATTGGGGACGGGCTATGCTTTTCGAAAAAGGGGCGGTGAGGAAAATGGGATTGTTGGCTGGCGCCGGGACGTTGCCGTTGGAATTCGTCCGCAACGCTTCCAAACTCGGGATCGACGAGGTGTATGTTCTCGGATTCGCCAA
>JAADHT010000204.1 GCA_013151705.1 Kiritimatiellota bacterium
CCTCCGGATTATATTTTGAATTCACTTCATTCTTGGATATTCCGTGTTGGATATTGGATATTTTTTCTTATATTGAACCTAGCTTCGCGCGTCTCCCCCCCTCACCCCCTCTCCGTCTCACAAAATCCCCTCGACTCCAAATACGCGTACGTCTCCTCCGAAGAACCTCTGAAAACGACCCGGTCGCTTTTTCCGGTGATCTGGTAATCGTACATCGGATCGTAATAATGCTTGAGAAGCATCGCCATCCACTCCTTGTGCCGCTCCGGCTCCCCCGTTGATTTCTGTTCCGACACCGCGGTAGCCAATGATTTCAATATCAAATCATGCCGAGCGCCGCCGAGGCGCTCTTTTATTCTCGCGAGACTCGCGGACATCGCGTTGGTCCAAGCGTCCAATGCTTCGGCCTCGCCAAACAAGCGGACGTGCTCCTCCTGGAAGCCGATGGCGTATTCATCGAAAATTATTTCAAGCCGCCGTTCGAATGGCGTTTCAAGCACGACGATGGGAGATTCGACCATTTTCGTGAAAAACGCCTTCGGCACAAGTCGTCTGCCGATATTCCGACTCTCGTCCTCGACCAGCAGTCCGCGAACACCACGGTTTAAAAGTCGGATCAATTTAAAGGCGAGATCGTTCTCGAAGGTGATTTGAGTTGGTTGCGGAGAAACTCGGCGGCCGAAAGATGAGCCCCTGTGCTTGGCAAGTCCCTCCAGATCGGCCGAGTTGCAAAATTTGTTCAGTAAAATGGTCTTTCCGGATCCCGTACGCCCCGCCAGAACCAGTGGATTGAATTGTTCCGGCAGAGTGTCCAACTCATTCAGCAGATAGCGTCTGAAAGCCTTGTAGCCACCGTCAATCCGCGGAATTCGCGAGCCGGTGGCCTCGAAAATCCATTGTTGCGATATCCGAGAGCGTTGCCCGCCTCTAAAACAGTAGATGACACATTCCGGATGGGCGGCTATGAAATCAGTCCAACTTCGAATCCTGGATTCCTTCAACTCCCCGTCGACAAGCTCGTGCCCCAGCTTCAAGGCGGCTTCAGGGCCGTTATTTTTAAATCTGACGCCGACCAACCTACGCTCCTCGTCGTCCATCAAGGGAAGATTAACCGCGGTTTCGAAAGCGCCTAACTTAAACTCGACTGGCGCGCGAGTGTCGATAAGTGGAACGGAGTCGACAACCAATCGATGAAAATCATCAACTGTTTCGGCAAAAGAATTCGTTTGGTAGTTACGGGAAGCGGAAACGCCTCGCTTCTCCTCGTCCGTTTCCATCTCACGGGATTGTGATGCGTGTCGCATGGAAGCTGATTGTCCGAGAAGGGTTTTCAGTGTCTCGCCATCGCGGAGTGCGCTCTATCGACCGCGTCGATCTCCTGCAGAACGAATCCAGTGCCGTTGGCGACGGCGGTCAAAGGATCATCGGCCACAAAAACAGGCAGGCCGGTCTCTTCGGCAAGCAATTGGTCAAGGCCTTTGAGTAGAGCCCCGCCTCCCGCGAGCATTATACCGCGGTCTATCAAATCGGCAGCCAATTCGGGCGGACATCTCTCCAATGTGCCTCTCACCGCCTCGACTATGCTCGTTATCGGTTCCTGGAGGGCGTTGCGAACCTCCTCCTCGGATATTTCTATCGTCTTGGGCAATCCCGATACGATGTCACGGCCTTTCACATCCATTTTATTATTCTCGTCCTGCGGATACGCGCTGCCTATGTTGATTTTAATGTCTTCGGAAGTACGCTCTCCAACCGTGAGATTGTACGCGCGCTTCATATGCTGCATGATGGCGGCGTCCATCTCGTCCCCTCCGACTCTTATGCTTCGTTTCTCGACGATACCGGAATACGATATCACGGCCACCTCCGTGGTGCCTCCGCCGATGTCCACTATCATGCTGCCCGACGGCTCGGCGACCGGAAGCCCTACCCCTATGGCCGCCGCCATAGGCTCCTCGATGAGAAACACCTCGCCCGCTCCGGCGCGCTGCGCGCTGTCCTTCACCGCTCTGGTCTCGACCTCGGTGATTCCCGAAGGAACGGCCACAAGCACGCGCGGAGAAAGAAAACGCCTGGAGCGAGGAACAAAGCTCCGCGCCTTTTGGATGAAATAACGAAGCATATCCTCGGTTATCTCGAAATCGGCTATCACGCCGTCCTTCATCGGACGCACGGCTTTGATGTTGCCGGGAGTCCTGCCAAGCATTCTTTTCGCATCGCCGCCAACCGCCAAAACCTCCTTGGTTCCAGCCGCTATGGCCACCACGGAAGGCTCCGACAACACGATGCCTTTATCTTTGACGAACACCAGACAGTTGGCCGTGCCCAGATCGATTCCTATGTCGCTGGCGAAAAATTTGGAAAGTTTTTGATATAGCGAGAACATTGGGGTGATCCCCCCTTATAATTTTAAGATTCCACGTTGATTTTTACCGCTGTCGTAACGCGAGTCGGAGTTAACCGGTCGTCGCGAAGCAAGGTATTGGTTTATCACCGCGCAAAACTACCTGCCACACTCGATCCAACACACCAAGAAAGTACTATAACGCATGTTTCACGGAAATCAAGTCAATATCGCGGAAAAAATGAGTTCTCGCCATATCCAGCGAAATATCCTATTATTATTCAGCATTTTGAACTTGAATAATACCAAACAAAACGTTGAATTCAACCAAATCTCAATAAAAACTCAAAACAACACTTGAAAATCCAAGAACCGAAGATAGAAGTGACTATTCTTAAACAACTCCGAAATAAGAGAAAAATTTGTATTTTCCTCATTCGTGTATTAGTGGCGGAATCTTTGTATTTGTATTATTAGCGTATTAGCGGCTGCAAATCTTGCATTTTTCATATGATATATTATATTTGCTACGATTCACCACTAGGGAAATCCTCGTTTTTTGGTCGCCATCCTAATCGATCACGACCACGATGGCGATGGCGACAACGACGCGATTCCTAAATAAACTCAACCTTGCACCTGAACACTAACTTATATTCGTTAATATGAAAAATGAAGCACATGCGAGAATAAAAATCAACAAATTGCTTGAAGAAGCGGGATGGCGGTTTTTTGATGATGGAGACCTCCTTAGTTGCTCATTGGCTGTGATTAC
>JAADHT010000080.1 GCA_013151705.1 Kiritimatiellota bacterium
TAGCTCAGCGGTAGAGTAGGTGGCTGTTAACCACTTGGTCCTTGGTTCGAATCCAAGTGCCGGAGCCAGTTTTCACGATTAGGCGAACTGGTCGCATAGGTGAGTTCGGATTGGAAATCACCTCTGTCTCGAACATTGAAAAATTTATTTCAAATTCCGCGACTAGTAGTTCCGCCTGAAGATTGATCCACAGCTCAGGCGTGGTGCCGAGGGCTCTCCCGAAACGCAGTGCCATCTCAGAGGTTACACGTTTGCGCCCGTTCACTATCGCTGACACCGCAAAAAACGCCTTTTTTCCTTCCCGCACAGCTCTTGAAACCGGCATGCGCCGCAGACGATTGGATCATCGACCATTTCGAATGCCTCTTCCCTGACGTCGGTGTCGAGTTTGGTGATGGCGAGCATATCGTCCACATCGTTTTTGATCAGTGTTTCCATCTCCTTTCGGGTGGATCGATAGTCCAAAACCGGAAACCTCGGAACATGCGAAAAGAGGGACGTCACCCTGGGAAGATGGTCGGGAGACAAGCTTTCCGCGAACATCGCGTCGACGCGCGATTTTCGCGCCCAAGCTCCTTTGAAGACGGGGTTGTATGTGAAAACATTCAATCCAACGAGCTCCCCGCTCGAACGCCAAAGGAAATCGGGAGCGGTCCATATTTTGACACCCTCGAACATAAACGAGACTGGTTTCCTGAATTGGACGAAATCCAAATAGGGAATGGAACCGGCAATCCGGGAAAAGAAGCCATCCGCGAGATTCGCGAAAAGCGCTTTCAAATTCGAAGTAGCGACAGCTTGAATGTCCCGTCCGGTCATTCCACCATAAAAACACTCCACGAAATCAGGTTGATCGCCGATGTGTTGAGAATCATTATGATGACGGGCGTTAATATTTCCACCCACAAAAGCGAGGGCATGTCCTCTCGCCTCCGCCAGCAACTTTTCAGGCGGAGGTTTACGCTCAAGAAAAGTTATGGCAAGCGAATCACGCAAAATACGAGCGACGAAGGATTCAATGGAGCGTAGTTTTTTGAGTCTGTGGGTTTTAGCCGCATATTCATCGGCATCCGCGCGCCAACCACCCCAAGAGCCATAGTAGTTGTGGTAATAGGCTCTTGTACATTGATGAAACAACGCGCTCCTGCTCAAAGACCATGAAAACTCTTGCCGAAGACTCATAGGTCCTTGGGGAGCAGGAAAAACTTACCTCGACCGACAATGTTTCCGCGAACCCCTGGCAGTTGCAGCTTCAAAGTTGGCGGCTCACTTTTCAACGCTGCGAAAAAATCGGAGAAGCTGAAGGCTCTTTTGTATTCCACAACCTTGAATTTTGATTTTTTCAGAGAAGCCAAGGAGGCGGCTTTTTCGACGGCGTCGTTGAAATATCCGAGTTGATCAATCAATCCGTATTTCAACGCTTGTCGACCGGAATAAATTCTCCCGTCTCCAATCGGAGTGGTTCTGATCATCTCCTCCGATATCTCGGTTCTTCTATCAGCGACGATTTTCACGAAATCACCGTAAACTTCATCTATGAATGCCTGTATTATCTCTCTTTCAGCTTCGGTCGTAGGACGAGCCCCGTTCAAAAGATCCTTCATCGGGCCGGATTTGAACACTTCAGACTTCAGGCCGATCTTCCTCAAAAGCTCCTCGTAATTATACGTTTGAGCGATAACTCCTATGCTGCCGGTGGTCGTAAGCCTGTTGGCTATGATGTAATCGGCGGCGACCGCCACGTACACTCCGCCGCTAGCGGCCAAAGAGCCCATGGAGGCGACCACCGGCTTTTTGGTCTTCATGCTGAATTCTCTTATCGCGTGATAAATAGTGTCGGCCGCCGTAACCTCTCCGCCCGGGGTGTCAACGCGGAGTATCACGGCCTTCACCGAGTCATCCTCCGCGGCTCTGGCAATCTCAGCGCAAATCAAGTCGGGATTGGCGACACTTCCTCCCCCAAAACCCGATTCGACGTTGGCGATGATTCCCTTGATGTCAATCACAACGATCTTATTCGAAGCGCCGGCGTTTCCCGATAGGAATCCCTCCTTGAGAGCGACACCAGACGCGGAAAAAGACGGAAGATCGGAAGTTTTACCGAATGAGAATAGTATTCCTAGCATCATGACGAGAAAAAACATAAAAACGGAGAAAACGACCAGGGAAGCGATGACAACGGAAAACCACCAGAAACATCCGTGGCGCTTTTTCGTAGCCGTTTTCTTCTCCACTCGGGCATCACAAGATCCGTCATTCGACCCACGACCGACGGCTTCTATTTCCGGCTCAATCACTCTCTCATCGGAATCGGAGTTGTTTAAATCATTCATACGTCACCCCTTTTTTTGACAACACGGCGTGGCAGATCAAATCTGATGAAATTGCCAAAATATTGGCAATCAGCTACGCTGACACACACCTGTAAACATTGAAGACTCATAAAATTCATCTTTCTAATAAAAAAGTAAACCTGAAAAAAGAAAAATCAAGTCCACCTCTTAAAATATTGTCAGTTGGAACCTGAATCCGTGAAAAAATCCCGAAAAAAGGTTGTTGATTGGTTTTCAATGTGGAAATGAGGCAAATGTAAGAGTTTACAATGTTTCCCGCGGAGCGGATAGCGTCCGCCCACAGGAAAATTGACGCTCTAGCTCTATCGGGATTCGAGCCATCGCTCCACGTCGATGGCCGCTTTACACCCCATCCCGGCCGCGGTGATCGCCTGACGATATGTATGATCCGCGCAATCACCAGCCGCGAAAACACCTTCGGCGCTCGTATAAGACGATCCCGACTTCAACTTGATGTAGCCCTGCTCGTCCAGCTCGACCAGCTCCC
Source organism: Kiritimatiellota bacterium (assembly GCA_013151705.1). GTDB lineage: Bacteria > Verrucomicrobiota > Lentisphaeria > Victivallales > JAADHT01 > JAADHT01. The sequence goes on from JAADHT010000080.1 coordinate 2,842, forward strand.
TGAACGCGTCCGTCGCCGGAATGTGCCCCAAAGCCGCGAAATAACCTTGGCATTCGATCGTTGAAATCTCGCCTGAAACAACGTTTCTGATTCTAACGCCAACAACAGCGTCCTCGCCGAGTACCTCCTCGACAACACTGTTCCAAGCAAAGTGTATTTTCGGATGCGCCATCGCCCGCTCGGCCATAATTCTGGAGGCGCGCAACTTGTCTCTGCGGTGTATGACGGTAACCGCGCTGGCGAAGCGGGTCAGGAACAACGCCTCCTCCA
>JAADHT010000138.1 GCA_013151705.1 Kiritimatiellota bacterium
AGCTTCGGGGGCCACTTCTCTCCGGCTTTCCGTTTCAATAACGTCAGACTATTCTCATCGCGGCTTTTATTCCGTCGGCGGCGCTTGATATTATGCCGCCGGCCCAGCCTGAGCCTTCGCCTATGACGAAAAGGTTGTCGAATCCGTCCACCAACATTGTGACTCTGTCGCGCGAAACCCGCACGGGCGCGGAGGTCTTGCTTTCCAGTCCAATTATCACGCCACTCCTGAAACCGCGGATCTTGCGGCTGAAATCCTGCAGGCCTTTTCTGATGCTCGAGCTTACGGGACGCGGAAGAAGATTCCACAAAGCGACCGGAGCCATCTCCATTGGATAGCTGGTTTCCGGCAGTTCCCCCGGCATGCGCCTTTTTATATAGTCTTGTATGCCGCAGTACGGAACAGCGAACCCGTCGCCGACCTCGGCGAAATCAGCTTCGATACGTCTCAACGCGTCGAGCGCCTCCAAAGCCGTGGGATTGGGATTGTCAAAGCAAAGGGCCGAGGGATGAATCGCCGCGACGCAACCAGCGTTCGCGAAATCCCCGCCGCGCGCGTAAGAGCTCATACCGTTGACCGTCTGCGAATCCGCGAACGCCGCGGACGGCACGATTTTACCACCCGGACACATACAGAAGGTGTAAACCGGAAAAGCGTCGGCCGGTTTCGCTGTCAATCGATACTCCGCGGCTTTAAGCCCCGGGATCGACTCCGCGTTCCATTGCGCCTTGTTTATCAAACGTTGCGGATGCTCGACCCGGTGCCCTATCGCGAACTCTTTCGCTTGAAAGGAGACTCCGGCGTCAATCAATGATTGATACGTGTCGTACGCGGCGAGACCGGACGCCACGAAACAGTAGTCCGCCTGGACGGGGCCTTTGTCGGTCAGTACTTCAACGACGCGCCCGTTTTCCGTTCTCAAACCTGTCATCGTTGTTTCAAAAAGAACGGAGCCCCCCTCCGCCTCAAAATCGGATCTGAGTTTCTCCACAATTTTTCTGATATTATCGGTCCCCAGATGCGGATGCGCGAGATACGCGATTTCCGGAGGAGCGCCGGCGGAAATGTATGTCGATAACACGAAGTCCCGTTCCACCGAGATGTGTTTACCGCGCGAAGTGAGCTTGGCGTCGGAAAAGGTGCCGGCTCCCCCCTCCCCGAAGGCGTAGTTGTTTCGGGGATCGAATTTTCCGGTTTTTTCGAACTCCGAAATAACCGAGGCGCGTTTGGCGACATCAGAGCCGCGCTCCAGCAGAGTCGTATCGAATCCGGCTTTCCGCAGAATGAGAGCCGCAAAGAAACCGGCCGGCCCCGAGCCGACAACCACCGCTTGAGCATCTCTTTTTTTTCGTTCGATGTTTAGTTTCGGACGGTCCGAAACCTCTTCCAGCGCCCCCGCGTCCTTCGCGACAGAAACTTTCAAACGCCAATGGATATTGTGCTTTTTCCTGGCGTCCAGGCTCTGTTTTTCGATTCTGAACGCGTAATCGTCACTTCCGAGTCGCTTCGCGAGTTCCCGTTCAACATCCGCCGAATCAAAGTCCGGCGGCATTTCCATCACTATTTCTTTGAATTCCATAATTTCACCATTATTGAAAAAAAAATGCTGTTAAGCGCCAAGGGGGGCTGAGAATATGAGCCGAATGAGACCTATGGGACGGCATTCGGGAAACCTTCGGGTTCGCCGATCTGCGCATTCCAGCCCCATTGACTCACTGACTCACGTCCTCGGCGGTGCCGCCCTACTCAATTGCGAATCACGAATATCGAACGCCGAATAATGAATTTTGAAGAGATTTCCTTCCCTCTTCGATATTCGAGATTCAGAGTTCGATATTCGGACTTCAGTTTCCCAAAACCTATTCACGTCAAGCCAAGCGAGCGGGGGACGCTCCGTCTCTTCGTTTCCCTCCGTCTCCTATATAATGCGATCATCTCCGTTTAGAAGCATCACCAATCTATCCATTCCTAAAGCGCAACCGGCGCAATCGGGCAATCCGGAGCACAACGCGTCCATAAACACGCGGTCTTCAGGATAATCCGTCATGCCAAGCTCCGCGCGTTCGGCCGCGAATCTCGCGAACCGCCGTTTATGCTCATCGAAATCCGTCAGTTCGGTGTATGTGTTCGCCAATTCGACGCCACCGATGTAAAGCTCCCAGCGTTCCGCCGTCGGAGGAACACCGTCCGCGATTTTCGCGAGCGCCGCGGATTTCGCGGGATAGTCCTTCAGAATCACCGGCGTTTCCCGAGGCAGCGCCGGCTCGATCTCCTCCACCAGCACATCCTCAAAACGATCTTCGGCGACAGCCGTCTCGATGTCGATCGCCGCGAATTCCGCAAAAGCCTCCGCGACGGTCATCACTGTCCAGTCCGAATCCAGATCCACGATCGTTCCGGCGACGCTGATCTCAGTGGTTCCGATCGTGTTCTCCGCGACGAACACGAGAAGCGCGCGCGCGAACGGAACGAGATTCAAATACTCCGCGTCTTTCTCATACCATTCGAGCATGGTGAACTCCTCGCGGTGGAGTCGTCCCTTCTCGTTTTTTCTGAAGCAGGAACCTATCTGAAATATTCGTTCCGCACCGTTGGCGAGCAGTGTTTTCATCTGCGGTTCCGGAGAAGTCCGCAGAAAACCGTTGCCCGCCCGGAACGCCTCGATGGTTGGTTCCGGTATGGGAGCCGGCGCGATAATCGGCGTGGCGACCTCATTGAACCCTTTTGCCCTGAAAAAGTCTCTGACGGCCGCCGCCGCCTCGTTTATATCGGTTTTTCGCATGAGACAGCTCTCCGTCTTTGGTTGACTCGGTGACGCGGTGACCCGGTCGGCGAGACCGCCCTACTTTTCACGTCTCCGTTTCTTCCCCTTTGTGCCTTAAGGTTCGCATCTTCCCTTTCCATGAAAATTGATAATTGAATTTATCCGCCTCAGACGGAAATTCAATATTGAACATTTCCCTATTTCCGTCTCATCGACTCACCGACTCAGGAGACGAACCACGCAAAAAGGGCGGGCGGGGACGCTCCGCCCTACACTCACCGACTCAGGAGACGACCGAACCACGCAAAAAGGGCGGGCGGGGACGCTCCGCCCTACTCT
>JAADHT010000233.1:0-2432 GCA_013151705.1 Kiritimatiellota bacterium
TGTCTGCTCGCGGCGGTAGGTGTTGGAAAAACCCTCCGCGATGACATGACAAAGGGAATGATGCCAACCATTATGAGCAGACCCGTGCCGCCTTCGGCGCTTATAGTCGGAAAATGGGCGGGTGTCGTCTGCTCGATTCTCCTCGTTGTTTTCACTGCGACGACATCCTGCCTGTGGTCGACTAGAATAATCCACTACAGACTGCGTTTGGAGTCCCTTGGTTTGACCGCGTATTTCGCGGTTTTCGCTCTAGCCCTCCTGCTTCCCGCGGTGAGACACTACTTGAAGGGAGGAAATTATATCTGGCAGGCGAATGTCGCGTTGGCCGTTTTATTTCCGGTCGCGTTTGTCGTGTTGAATTTCTTCGGATACAACGGAGAAGCGGAAGCGGCGTTCGGCTCCTTGGTGGACTGGCGAACCGCGTATTCGTTCGCCTACATTGCCTTGCCTCTGCTTGTGTACACCGCCATTGTCGTTTTTCTGGCCACCCAAATGGATGTTTCCCTATTAATGGTTTGCGCCGCCATCCTGTTTTTCGGAGGTCTTTTTTCGGCGTATCTGGTGAATCTCCTGATCCCTTCGGAAACAGTGAAGTCCATTGTATGGATTTTCATTCCCAACCTGCAGCTTTATTGGATTCCGGACGACATTCCACCCTCAACGCTTGCTTCAAGCGGCTATCTTCTACCGCGACTCGTCAACGCTGTGTTCAAATCCGTTTTATTCCTGCTTTTCGCCACAGCCAGTTTCAAGCGTCTTGAAATAAAAGGCAGCATCTGAAAATTCGATCGCCGCCTCGAATTTTCAAAAAAAAGGCCCGCCTACCGGCGGGCCGTCAATTTTCCATGTCCGTCCAATCACATAGAGCTATTCCATTGCGATGGCTTCGAGCGGGCACTCGTCAACGCAGGCGCCGCAATCGATGCATTCGTCGCTGACGACGGCTTTTTCGTTTACCATTGAGATTGCTTCGACAGGACATGAGCTTACGCAAGACTCGCAACCCGTGCAGGTTTCCTCGTTTACTTTCGCTGGCATTTTCAGCCTCCTTTTTTTGGGATGGTCGAGATTCGACCGCTATTAATATTGTTTCCAAAACCAAACCAACAAGACACCCGAACGTACATCGTTTTTTGCGCAAATCAACGCGGTGAATTCTCTTTTTTCGGAATTTTTGGCCCTTTCAATTTGCTCCGGTTCAACTTTCGCGCTGGCATTCGGCTTTTTGCCGCGCGGAGAGACCCGCGCCAACGCTTCCCCCTTCGGACACTTGCGCTGTGGTTATCTCGCGCGCGCCTTCGATAACCTTGTCGTAGTGACGGATGAGTTTTGTCTGAGTTTCAATCATCTCCAACAATGGCGACGGAGCGGGTTGTAATTCTTCGATGATGGACTCCTTGACTTTTGAGGAGAAACTATCGGCCGAACGGTCGTTCAGTCTTTTGCAATTGGCTCTTGTTTAAAGAATTTTTCAGTTTTTTTGAGTTTAAATTAAGCGGCAAGAGATATCCGCATAGTTACACAAACGGGAAATGAGGATACTGCAAAATATACGCGTTCGAGCCTTGTAAGAAGTTCGCGTTGGTTGTAAGTTTAAGCGGGTTTCGTGTTTATTCGCAGGTGGATCGATAAATTAAATGGTACCGCGATGGCTAGAATATTCGTTATTGACGCAAACGAGAGTGGGAACCGGGAAATTTACGAGCGCCTGCTCAACACCGGGGGGCACGAGATTCGCTTGGAAACTGGTGCCGTTGACTTTATGCCATCCCTTTTCGAATTCAAGCCGGACATAATAATTCTCGATGTGCCCCTCAATGACCTCAAACCGTTTTCTCTACTCCGGGATATCAGAGCTTTGCCGCGGTTTTCGCCAACTCCGGTGTTGATGGTTCTCAACGATTCGGCGGAGGAGATAAACTTGGCAGTTTCGGTTGGAGCCAACGAATATATCATCAAACCAATTCGAGAGACGGAACTGACCTCCAGGCTTGGCGTGCTTCTAAACAAGACGAATCTTTTCAGCAGCGAGTTCACGCCGGGAACGCTTTTCGCCAACCGCTACAAAATTGCGTCGTTGCTTGGCAAAGGAGGGGACAGCACTGTCTATCGGGCGGTGGACACATCGCGTTCCCCGGAAATGGAAGTGGCTCTGAAAATAATAAAAGTCAAAGAGGATTTGCAGCTCGCTTCGCCGCAATTCGACCGCGAAACAGCGGGACTCTCCCGTCTCAACCATCCCAACATCGTGAAATTGCTTGACCATGGCGAATACGACGGCGTTCTCTATCTAGCGACGGAATTCATCAAGGGGCGTTCGTTGAGGGACATAATAAAAGAGTCTCCTCTCGCGGAGGAGACGGCCGTCGATTTGGCCTTGGAGGTGGCGGAGGCTCTCGCGTACATGAACCAATTCGGCATTCTCCATAGAG
>JAADHT010000233.1:2438-5517 GCA_013151705.1 Kiritimatiellota bacterium
ATCAAGCCCGACAACATCCTGATATCGGACGTCGGCGAAGTCAAACTCGTGGATTTCGGTCTTTCCCGCGAGGAGGATCAGCAAACGGTCTCCATCAAGGGCGAGATGTTCGGAACCCCGCAGTACCTGGCTCCCGAATATATCGACGGCAAAAAGTTGGATGTTAAGACGGACATTTATTCGCTGGGAATAACTCTTTTTCACATGGCGTCGGGAAAACTTCCGTTTCAGGCGGGCACTCCAATGGCCTTGCTCAGCAAGCAACTTAATGAAACCCCGCCCGTTTTGAGCGAGATCACCGATGGCGTCTCTTCCGAATTCGCCAATTTGGTGGATAGAATGCTGGTTAAGGATCCGCGGGAGCGCGTCTCCCTCGACGAGATGGTGGCCAAGCTCAAAAAACTCAAAAAAAATCGTGAATAACAGCATTTTGATCAAGGAATCCGCGGCGTCAACTCCTTTCGGAAGTGGTGTCGACAACCTTTGGAACGCGCTTGTCGCGAAACGCGCGGCGCTGAAACAATCAAAACGTATCGAAACCGCGAATTTCGCGGCGACTCACTGCGCTGAACTGGATCTCACTCCCGACGCGGAAAACTCCCTGATATGGCAACTTTTGGAACCTCTTCGTGAAAGCGTCTCATCCTGGAATGCGGACCACCTCGTTCTAGCCACGACGAAAGGCGAGATAGACCTGCTCGAACGCGATATCCGCTACAACACTCTTCCATCCCCAAAAACAACATCACTTCATTCTCTAGGGGGTTTTCTGGAGAAAGCCTCGCGCTTTTTTGGAATTCCGACAGGCTCTTTGGTTTCCGCGGCCTGCGCGTCATCGAACGTGGCGCTTCAACGCGCCTCTGAAATGCTTTTGGCCGGCAAGTGCGAACGTCCGGTCGTCGTCGGGGTGGACTTGGCTTCGAAATTCGTTTTTTCGGGTTTCTCCGCGCTTCAGGCTTTGTCGGCTACGAACAACGCCAGGCCGTTCGACAGCGAAAGAGACGGGCTTCTAGTCGGAGAAGCGTGCGCCGCGGTTCTTCTGGAGCTTGGAGACGTTGAATCCGCCAGACTCGCGGCTATCGCTGGATGGGGGGAGGCTTCGGACGCCAACCACGTCACCGGCCCCTCGCGCGACGGATCGGGATTGGCTTCCGCCATTCGCAACGCTTTGGATTCCGCTGGTCTCTCCCCCACCGACATATCCGCGGTTTGCGCTCATGGAACTGGAACCGTCTACAACGACGCGATGGAACTAAACGCCTTGGCGTCGGTTTTACCCGAGCCCGTTCCGACATTCTCCATAAAAGGAGCGACGGGACACACAATGGGAGCCGCCGGAACGCTTGAGACGCTCGTCTGCGTCAAAATGCTCGAAGAGCGAGTCGCCCCGCCTACCGTCGGATTCTCCTCTCCCGATCCATTGGCGACCGGCTGGGTTTCCTCCGAATCCGCGAAAATCGCAAATGGCGCCGTCCTTAACATCAACTCCGGATTCGGTGGTATAAACGCGGCGATCGTGATCACCCGGTGAAACCGCGCTCGCGATCATCCGGAAAAACGAGAACAATAAAATTTCGTGTTAGTGCCTCGTTAGCGAACGTTAGCTGTTGAAAATGTTTTTCGTGGTTGGATTGATTTCTTTTTGGTTGCGACTATGCCGCTCTAAGTTTATCAATGTTTGAAGACCAGGACGTCTCGTTCAACGCGCGGGCGAACCGCGGAATTCGCGGGTGGTATCATCCTTGATGTTTATGTTCGTCAATCCGGCTTCGGCGCAGGCATCCAGCAATTTCACGAGTTTTCCGTGTGTAGCGTATGGTCCGCAATCGACTATCACGGTCTGGGACCGATCGTTGTCGGCCACTGTTTTAAGATATTCGAACAATTGCCGCGCTTTCCAAGCCACTCCGTTGACCTTATATCTGTTTTTCGAGCCTTTATCCACATCTATCATCAGAAGCGACACTTCCGGCGGGCGCTCGACCGTTTTGCCGCCGGGCAAATCAGCCTCCAAAAGAGTCTCCTCGATTATCGGTTTCTGTGTCACGATGAAATAGATGAGCAGAAGAAAAACCACATCGATCATCGACGACAACGGCATCTCCGTTTTTCCGGTTCCCAAGCGTCTTCTCGCTTTCATACACACCTCTGGATTTAATGAATGACTAAAAACACTAAAACAAGTATAATGTATGCGTCTTGAGTTTTCAAGTGCTTTAGTCGTTTTAGTCGTCTGAATGGCTGAAAGTGGACGTCGATATGATTTTGAAGGGTTGCAAGGCTGTTGCGGTTGTATTCCAGCCGGCGTGAATGTGGTCTCTTTGAATAGGTGTTGAAATTCGGATTGGGTGATTCAACTGGTTGAATATTTTGGCGAATGAGGATTGCGCACCTAGTACTGTGTATACGTTAAAACTTCACTTTGACAAGAAGCATTTCGGGAATTCAGGTTCCGCCGCGGACGAAAAGCGATGGAGGTTATACTGGAGATGGGGCGTGATGAAGCGCGAAAAAGTAGAGCGGAGCGTCCCCGCCCGCTCCCAGAGTCCTGAAGCGCGAAAGAGGGGGGAAGTTTTGAATTGCTGAAGTTGGAAAGTTATAAAGTTGTAAGGTTGGAAAGTTAGTGGATTAGTGGGTGAAAACAGCAACAAATTGATTCTTAAACCGGCAGAGAGCAGACGTTTGTGGTTGACTACGCGTTCTGGAGCGGTGAAAGTCGGAAAATACGCTGTGAACGTGGTTTTGCGCGACGTTTCCGGCACCGCCAAAACCATTCCCGTTGAAATCGAGGTTTTACCCATCGCTTGGCGGATGGATTTTTCTCGAGGCTTTTCCCGCGAAACTCGCGCCTCCGCGTTGAAAATCATCCCCTCGCCCACTATATTCCGGCTTACATCGGCTTTCTCCGGTTTCACTTCCAGAACTAGGATTAATTGTGATGAATTTGCTTTTCATAGGGGACATAGTCGGCAAGGGAGGACGTTTGGCGGTTCGGGAGATGGTTTCCAACCTTAAAAAAGAGTTCAACTGCTCCTTCTGCGTCGCCAACGGTGAGAACTCGGCGGGCGGCGGGGGGATT
>JAADHT010000119.1 GCA_013151705.1 Kiritimatiellota bacterium
ACGCCACCGATTATGAAACGCCATACGCGCGTCCGCTCCCTCCATAAAACGAGCGCTCCGAAACAAGCGGTCGGGATCAACGCCAAATAATCGGTCAAAGTCGCGATTCCCGCGAGGAAACCGGCGAGAAACAGCCATTTGCCACCGCGTTCGCCCGCGTACATCGCGAATACAATGAAAGACATCGCCGTGATGTGCCCCCACAAAGATGTGGAATATGGAAGCATCGGCGTGCACAACGCGAAAACAAGCGCGAATACGGCGGCCCGGCGCGTTGAAGCTCCGCGAACCAAAAGAAATTTGAAGAAAAAGACAACAGCCAAAGCCGCGGGCAACACGGTGAGAAAAAAGTTGATGAGATAAGCGTTCAAAATCTCGATGTAAGGATGGTTCCAAGGGATGGAAAACGCTCTCTCTATCTGAAAAATAGCGGCGTAGACCGGAATTCCGAGAAAAGTGGCGCCCGGCGCTTTGTTGGAATAAAAATGTCCGGCATAATACGACCAATCCCCGGTGTTCGACAAGCCTTTGTTGGGATTGGCCACGAACCGGTCGATATGGAATGTTTGATAATCGCTCGTGCCAGGCTCGACGAACGCGAAGATTGAATCGTACCGGGCGTTCTGACTCCATCCGCCGCAGTTGAAAAAGTACCCGTAAGCGATCAATGCGATCAGGAAAATCAACACAGACAACCGCCATTCCACTCTTTTATCCACTGTTGTGTTTCTCCGCATCATAGAAGCCGCCGCCGGTTGTTGAAAAATCCGATACGTTTCGAGCAGTCCGCCGCGTCGCGACGGCACTTATCGACCAAGCTTACATTACCGCCCATTCCCGGAAAATTCAACAATGGCGGCTACACCCTGGAGGTTTGAGAACTAATTTCATTCATAGTCGCGTTTAAGGCGATAGAGATAATAATTCTCGTCGCCGTATCCGAACGCGCCTTCAAATCTCGCCAACGGTTCCAAACCATACTTCCGCAAGTCGGTCCGTTTGATTTTGTTTCTCAATATGAACAGCGTTTTTTTCAGGCGAGCTTGCCGTACTCTGCGCAAGATATCTCCAAGAAGTATATTCTGGTTTTCCCGAAAATCCTTGTTCCAAGTGATGAAAGTGCCATAGGAGCGGATATCGGGATACCAGAATTTCCGTTCGGGGCGATACGGAAGAATTCCGCATGCGTAATATGATTGGTGGCAAACGAATGATTGATACGTCGAACCGCTGTCTTTGATGTATTCGGCCACATCGCTTGATCTTGAAAATGGCCCTTGAAATTCAAGTATGGCGAAATTCAGCGTCACCCAGATTGAACACAGAAGCGGAAGTGAAAACGCCCAACACAATCCATCGCGGTGTTTCATTTTCGGGCTACTTGACAACAAAATCCACAAGCAATACAAAACCGTTATCAACAAAAAAACATGATGTCTGAAACTTCCGGAATGCTTGAATACGAAAATATAAAACAGCCAAGCGTAGGATGAGATCATAACCATAAGAGGGTGAAACGCGCGTTCTCTCCACAAAACATAAACAAACCAGAAAAGCGACAGCAGAAGAAGCGACAGAACACCATCCGCGACGCAACCTTGGAAGTCCACCGCCGTGAAACCGTCAACCAACGCTACGAAAAGCGCCTCCAGGTCAAAATTTTGAAACATTCCGAAATGAATATTGTCGGGCGAGGAAATCAACTGAAGCATGGCTAGAAACGCGGCGACCAACGGAATGGCGCAGAAAAGAATCTTTCGCGAATTGCTTTTGCCGCTTTCCCGGCAGAGCGCGTAAATAAAACCCGCGGTCATAGCGGCCGCCAAACCGAACGAGTGGACGTTAGTGTTGAAAAGCAGGCCAAGCGAGACAGCGTATATCCAAGGCGACTTCAGCCTGCCGTCATGCAGATGCGCCAATATAAAAATCAAAAGAAGGGAGATGCTGTAGTTTCTGGCGACCACCACGTATTCAAACCCCAGCATAAACGAAAAGACCAACACCACTTTAAGGTAGATTGGATATGGTGATTTGAAAAGAGCGATCCAAACTATCACCAAAGCGATGATATAGTGAAGCAGCCGCATGGAGAAATACGGCAATCCCGATTTCGCCAACGGCATTATCAAAAAATGCCACAACGCGGGAGTGCCCTCGTATTGCATCTGCGAGAAAACCCCCGAAATAGACAAATCTCTGGCTATCAGCCAAGCCTGCCCCTCGTCCATCCAAGGCTCATGATAAATAACCAACGCGAACGTGAAACCGGCGTACAGAAGAAAAATAGACCAAAGAGACCAATTCGCCCTGTTTATTGTCAGCATCACGAGTCCAGTGGTTCGATGTGGATGACGGCGTCCGTCAAATCGGACTCGGACTCAAGGAGCGCCTTTTTGAACTCTTCGGCTATGGCGTGCGCGTCGCTGACGCACATCCGCGGATCGACCAGCATATGAAAATCCACCAATAAGGCTTTCCCGACTCTCCGGCTTCTTATCGCATGAATTTTTCCAATACCCGCTCGATCGGCCGCCAGTAGCTTGATCCGCTCGCTCAGCTTCACATCGCCACCGCTTTCAAGCAACTCCCTGAAGGATGGACGAGAAACATCCCAAGAAACTTTCGCGATCATCGCGGCCACTATAACCGCGGCAATATTGTCGAAATAATAGAATTCAGGAAAAAACCATGAGCACAAGACGGAAATCGCCACCGGAATGGAGCTCAACGCGTCGGATCTATGATGCCAGGCGTTGGATTTCAGCGCGCGGCTGCGGCACTTTTCGCCGACAGACAAGGTCCAGCGGAAAAGCCACTCCTTCAGAGACATCGCCAGCACCGCTATCACCAACACAAGACCAGGTCGAGTCAAAACATTCGGAGGCCCCGTCGTTGACGCTACGGCCCGCCAAGCGATCCCCGCTCCAGTAAGAGCCAAGACCATTCCGATTCCGATGTTGATCAAAGTCTCCAATCGCCCGTGCCCGTACGGATGCGACGCGTCGGCGGGCTCGCTCCAATAACCGGCGCCGACGAGGACGGCGATGTCGGTGGTCAAATCGGAAAGTGAATGTCGGCCAGCAACGCCTGACTCCGAACGTAAACTCCAAAGACGATTTTAATTCCAGAGAGAAGAATATTGACAAGCACCCCCCACCATGTGACCCGGCGAATCGCCGACACGTCGTTTTGCTCTATCCTGCATTTCATAATTGACTAAACTTTTCCCGTTTTTTCCAGCCACAATATTGCGATTGAATCTACCTCCGTTTGCGCTTGATTCAATATTTCCGCTGAAAAAAGTGAGAAGTTTACAGGGGAAACAGACGCGGAAGAGCGCTTGAAAACATTGCGCTAAAGCGAAAATGAAGTATATTAGCGATATTCGGAGAAAAAGAGGAGCGTTCCGGTTTGAAACTCATTTGCATATTGCTCGCAGCGTTCACGGCGTTCACCGCCTCGGCGGGCTCGAAAAAGACTTTCTGCTTCTACGATCTGACGGATGTCCTGAGAAAGACGGCATCGCCGAATCTCAAACGCGTCGCCGAATATCTGCGGAAATCGCAAGCCGATGTTTTGGTATTGGGCGGAGTTCGTTCCGATTCGGACTTGCGGAAATTGCGCGAATCGCTGGAGTTTAGATTCGCTGAGATGGTAAAAGCGGCCGATCCGCGAAGTCATCTCGCAATGCTTTCAAAAACGAAACCAGCGTCCTTTCAAGCCATCACAGATCAAACCTACAATATCAAAAAGGGAACGAAACTCCCGGTTTTGAGAGGATTCATACACGCCACATTCGATTTCAACGGATACAAACTCCATCTGTTCGGAGCCCAGCTCAAGGACAGAACGAAACACCCGAAATGGCTGCACACCAATATGCGCAGATACGAGGCCAGGGTGTTGAAAAAACTAGTTTACT